>CAXSEJ010000017.1:0-20723 GCA_964236395.1 uncultured Rhizobacter sp. | reverse complement strand
GCGCGCCGGTGCGGCTGTAGAAGTCGCCGCGGGTGCCGACGCCGATGCCTTCGGCCAGGGTGATCTGGATGCTGGCGATGCACTCGCGCCGCCACAGCGGCTCGAACAGCGCGTTGCCGAAGCGCAGCGCCATCAGGTTCTGCACCGAGGGCTTGCCGAGGTAGTGGTCGATGCGGAACGCCTGCTCTTCCTCGAAGACCGAGCGCACGACGCGGTTGATCTCGCGCGCGCTGGCCAGGTCGCGGCCGAGCGGCTTCTCGAGCACCACCCGCACCTTCGGGCCGTTCAGGCCGGCGGCGCCGAGCTGGGCGCAGACGGTGGTGAAGAGGTCGGGGCTGGTGGCGAGGTACATCACCACCACGTCGGCGTCGCGCTCGCCGAGCCAGCCCTTCAGCCGCTCGTAGTCGGCCGGCTGGGAGAGGTCGAGGCGCAGGTAGTGGAGGAGGGCGCCGAAGCGGGCGAACTCCTCGTCGTTCGGCCGCTTGGCGCCTTCGACGTCGTTCGAGCGCTCGTGCAGCCAGGCGCGGTAGCCGTCGTCGTCGAGGTTCTGGCGCGAGACGGCGAGGATGCGGCCGCCTTCGGGCAGCTTGCCGTGCCGGAACGCCTGGAACAGGGCCGGCATGAGCTTTCGCCAGGTGAGGTCGCCCGTGCCGCCGAAGAAAACGAGGTCGAACGACATCCGCTCAGCGCCGCGGGCCGTCGTCGTTCCGGCTGTCGTTGCCGGCACGCAGGGACGACACCTTGTCGTTCAGGCCCATCTGGGTGAGCGAGGCGTAGCGGCCCGGACGCAGCGTGACGCAGCGACCGCGAAAGCGCGCTTCCGTGCACAGCGTCCACGGGCCGCCGCGGACGACGGCGGACGAGGCCTGGTCGTTGAAGTCATGGTTGGCGAGGTCGCGGATCGAGTGGTCGAACGTGACCGAACGGCCGGAGAAGTTGTCGTCCTTGAACAGCTTCACCTGCGCCGAGGCGTGGCAGGCGGCGGTGATCGCGACCGTGCCGAGGGCGATCTTGAGCAGTCGTTTCATGGGGTCTCCTTGCAAGGCGAGGGCGAGAAAGTTCGCGGCATGATGCTCGCATGAACCCGACCCTTCCGTCCTCCCCGTCGACGCGCTGCGACCGCACGCCGGCCTGGGCCGCGCTCGCCGGCCACTTCCAGGCGCACGGTCGCGACTTCGACCTGCGCCAGGCGTTCGAGCGCGAGCAGAATCGCTTCGACGCGCTGTCGTTCGAGGCGCCCCAGCTCTTCGTCGACCTCTCGAAGAACCTGCTCGACACGGCGACGATGCACTTCCTCGCCGACCTCGCCCGCGAATGCGGACTCGAAGCCCGGCGCGACGCGATGCTGGCCGGCGCGCCGATCAACGCCAGCGAGGGCCGGGCGGTGCTGCACACGGCGCTGCGTGCGCCACCCGGTGCCGCGCCGTTCTCCGCCGAGGTGCACGCCGTGCTCGAGGCGATGCTCGCCTGCGCCGAGTCGGTCCGCGCCCGCGTTGGCGGCGATACAGGCGCACCCGGCGGCCTGCGCGACATCGTCAACATCGGCATCGGCGGCAGCGACCTCGGCCCGCAGATGGTCACGGCCGCGCTCGCCGGCTACGCCCACCCGGGACTTCGCCTGCACTTCGTCTCGAACGTCGACGGCGCCGACATCGCCTCCGTGCTCGCCCGGCTGGAGCCGAGGGAGACCTTCTTCATCGTCGCGAGCAAGACGTTCACGACGCAGGAGACGATGGCCAACGCGGAGACGGCCAAGGCCTGGTTCCTGGCCCACGGCGGCACCCGGATCGAGGAGCACTTCGTCGCCGCGACGACCAACGTGAAGGCGGCGGCGCGCTTCGGCATCGCCACCACCTTCGGCTTCTGGGACTGGGTCGGCGGCCGCTACTCGCTCTGGTCGGCGATCGGGCTGCCGATCGCGATCGCGGTCGGCGCCGAGCGCTTCGGCGAGCTGCTCGCCGGTGCGCACGCGCTGGACTGCCACTTCGCCACTGCGCCGGTCGAGCGCAACGTGCCGATGCTGCTCGGCCTGCTCGACGTCTGGTATCGCAACTTCCACGGCTTCACGAGCCGCAGCGTCGCGCCGTACTCGAACGGGCTGAAGCGGCTGCCGGCGTTCTTGCAGCAGCTCGAGATGGAGAGCAACGGCAAGCGTGTCGACGCGAACGGCGAGACGCTGCCGTTCTCGACCAGCCCGGTCGTCTGGGGCGAGCCCGGCACCAACGGCCAGCACGCGTATTTCCAGATGCTGCACCAGGGCACCGACGTGGTCCCGGTCGAGTTCATCCTCGTTCGCCGTGCCGGCGAGACTGCCGACACGGCGTTCGCCCCTCGCCTCGAAGTGCAGCAGCGGATGCTGCTCGCCAACGGCCTGGCCCAGGCTCAGGCGCTGATGCAGGGCCGCAGCACCGCGCAGGCGCTGACCGACCGTGCCGAAGATCCGGTGCTCGCCGCGCAGCGCACCTTTCCCGGCAACCGGCCCAGCACCACGATCGTGATCGACCGGCTGACGCCGCGTGCTCTCGGCGCTCTGATCGCGATGTACGAGCACCGCGTGTTCACGTCCGGTGCGGTGTGGGGCATCAACAGCTTCGATCAGTGGGGCGTCGAGCTCGGCAAGAGCCTGAGCAGCCGACTCCTGCCCTTGCTAGAAGCGGGTGGCGACGGCGACGGCGCTGCAACCGGCCTCGACGGCTCGACGGCGGGCTTGCTGCGGCGTCTGCATGTCGGTGCAGACACCGACCTGCTTGATCGAGGAAGCCCGACCCGATGATCGGTTGCTGCAGTCAGCGCAGCGCGTCGTCGAGTTGCTGCGCCATCGATCGGGCGTCGTCGCTCGCATACACGACGGCGAAGCGGCGCGCCACGAGGCCGACGGCGTGCGCCGCGCGCAGGGTCTTGCCGCCGCCGGTGGGGATGCGCAAGCACACGCAGGGCACCTCGCCGAACGGCTGCGACTGGTAGCCGTAGCCGGTTTCGCTGAAGTAGGCGGCGCCGGCGCCTTGCAGGCGAGCGACGCGCAGGTAGCTTGTCAGCGCGTCGAGCGCTTGCTGCTGATATGGCTTGAGGGCGAAGGCCGGCATTGAGTTAGCGGCCGCGCCAGTAGCCGGGGCGACGGCTCTGGTGCATGACGGCGACTACTCGAACGAAATCGCGGTGCACCTCGTAGACCAGCGTGTACGGAAAACCGCGCAGGACGCAGCGCCGCGATCGCCGGGTCAAAGCCTGATAGAGAAGCGGCTCGCGTTGAATTCGCAGCAACGCAATCTGCACGGCTTGCGCAAAGTCGTCGGCGACTTCCGAGTGACGAGCGGCGTAGTGGCTTTGTGCCTCAGCGGCCTCGGCGAGAGCGCGCGGGTCGATCTCCAGACGCATCAAAGGCCGAGCGTCTTTTTCGCTTCCTCCCAGGGAATGGTCTGAACCTGACCAGAGTCGATCTCGTCGATACGCCGCTCGACTTCCACTTTCCAGGCCTCTTCGACTTCTGCCTGGTAGTCGTGAAGCGTCAGCATGAGGCGCTCGACGAGCAGCGCGCGGTCTTCGTCGGGCAGGCTTTGCGCCTGGGAGACGAGGTCATCCACGGTTTGGCTCATGGCGGGTTCCTTGAAGCTGCGACCAGAGAGGCGCCATCGGGTTTCATTTCGCCAGCCAGGCCTCGGCCAGCCGCACCCAGAGCGAGCCGCCGAGCGGGATGAGGTCGTCGTTGAAGTCGTAGCTGGGGTTGTGCAGCATGCACGGGCCCATGCCGTGGCCCATGTCGCGGTGGGCACCGTCGCCGTTGCCGATGAGGAAATAGCAGCCCGGCTTTTCCTGCAGGAAGTAGCTGAAGTCCTCGGCGCCCATGGTCGGCTCGAACTCGATGACGTTGGCGGCGCCGACCATGTCGGTCATCACCTTGCGCGCGAACTCGGTCTCGGCCGGGTGGTTGATGGTCGGCGGGTAGTTGCGCTTGAACTCGAACTCGCACGTCGCGCCGAACGCGGCGCAGGTGTGCTCGGCGACTTCCCTCATGCGCCGCTCGATGAGGTCGAGCACCTCGAGCGTGAAGGTGCGCACGGTGCCGCGGATCTCGCAGCTGTCGGGCACGACGTTGGTCGCCTCGCCGGTGTGGATCATGGTCACGGAGATCACGCCGGCGTCGATCGGCCGCTTGTTGCGGCTGATGATGGTCTGGAACGCCTGCACCATCGCGCACGCCGCCGGCACCGGGTCGAGGCCCAAGTGGGGCATGGCGGCGTGCGAGCCCTTGCCGCGCAGGGTGATGCGGAACTCGCTGCTCGAGGCGAACGCGGGACCGCTCTTGAGCGCGAACTGGCCGACCGCCAGGCCCGGCCAGTTGTGCGCGCCGAACACGGCCTCCATCGGGAACTTCTCGAACAGGCCGTCGTTCATCATCTCGCGCGCGCCGCCGCCGCCTTCTTCGGCCGGCTGGAAGATGAGGTACACGGTGCCGTCGAAGTTGCGGTGCTTCGCCAGGTGCTTGGCTGCCGCGAGCAGCATCGCGGTGTGGCCGTCGTGGCCGCACGCGTGCATCTTGCCCGGCGTGGTGCTCTTGTGGGCGAAGGTGTTGAACTCGGTGATCGGCAGCGCGTCCATGTCGGCGCGCAGGCCGACGGCGCGGTCGCTGCTGCCGTTCCTGAAGATGGCGACGATGCCGGTGGTGCCGAGGCCGCGGTGGATCGGCACGCCCCAGTCGGTGAGCTGCTGGGCGACGACATCGGCGGTGCGCCGCTCCTCGAAGCACAGCTCGGGGTGGGCGTGGATGTCGCGTCGCACGGCGGCGATCTGGGCGGCATCGGCGAGGATGGATTCGATGACTTGCATGACGGCTCTCCTGCTCGGGTCAGTTTAGCGCCCGACATGAAGGCCATTGCAGGGCGTGTGCCATAGTTTCGCAATGGTCTCGAAGACGGTCCGCGCCGCCTGCCCGCACGATTGCCCGGACACCTGCGCGATGCTCGTCACGGTGGTGGACGGCGTCGCCGTCAAGGTGCACGGCGACCCGGCGCACCCGCCCACGCACGGGGCTCTGTGCACCAAGGTCTCGCGCTACCCGGAACGCACCTACCACCCGGAACGCGTGCTGCGGCCGATGAAGCGCACCGGCGCCAAGGGCACCGGCACGTTCGAGCCGGTGAGCTGGGACGAGGCCCTCGCCGACATCGCGGCGCGGCTCGGCCGCATCGCCGGCCCCGATGGCGCCAATGCGGAGGCCATCGTGCCCTACAGCTACGCCGGCACCATGGGCCTGGTGCAGGGCGAGGGCATGGCGGCGCGCTTCTTCCATCGCCTCGGCGCCTCCCGGCTCGACCGCACCATCTGCTCCTCGGCCGGCGGCGAGGCGCTCGCCGCGACCTACGGCGGCAAGGTCGGCATGCATGTCGGCCACTTCGCCGAGAGCCGGCTCATCGTCATCTGGGGCAGCAATTCGATCACCTCGAACCTGCACTTCTGGACCTACGCGCAGCAGGCCAAGCGGGCCGGCGCGAAGCTCGTCTGCATCGACCCGCGGCGCACCGACACGGCCGAGAAGTGCCACGAGCACATCGCCCTGCTGCCGGGCAGCGACGGCGCCCTGGCGCTCGGCCTGATGCACGAGCTCATCGCCCACGACTTGCTCGACCACGACTACATCGAGCGCCACACCGAAGGCTGGGCGGCGCTGCGCGAGCGCGCGCTGCAGTGGCCGCCGGAACGCGCCGCCGCCGAGTGCGGCATCGACGCCGAGCAGGTGCGCCGCCTCGCCCGCGACTACGGCAGCACCCGCCCGGCGGCGATCCGCGTCAACTACGGCATCCAGCGCGTGCGCGGCGGCGGCAACGCGACGCGGCTGATCGCCATCCTGCCGTGCCTCGTCGGCGCCTGGCGGCACCGTGCCGGCGGCCTGCTGCTCTCGAGCTCGGGCTGGTTCGACAAGCCGCGCAACGACTCGGCCCTGCGCCGGCCCGATCTGCTGAACGGGCGCCGGCCGCGCATCGTCAACATGGTCACCATCGGCGACGACCTGCTGCGCCAGAGCGGCGAGCTCCTTGCCGACGGCACCCGCTTCGGGCCGAGGATCGAGGCGCTCGTCGTCTACAACAGCAACCCGGTCGCGGTGGCGCCGGAGTCGGCCAAGGTGGCGCGCGGCTTCGCCCGCGACGACCTGTTCACCGTGGTGCTCGAGCACTTCATGACCGACACCGTCGACCACGCCGATTACGTGCTGCCGGCGACGACGCAGCTCGAGCACCTCGACACGCACTTCAGCTACGGCCACACCTGGGCCATGTTCAACGAGCCGGCCATCGCGCCCTTGGGGCAAGCCAGGCCGAACACGCAGATCTTTCGCGAGCTCGCCGCCCGCATGGGCTTCACCGACGCGTGCTTCGCCGACAGCGACGAGGTGCTCGCGCGCACCGCCTGGCGCAGCGCCGGCGAGGGCGGCGTCGACTTCGACGCGCTGCGCCGCGACGGCCACGCCAAGCTCGACCTCGCCGAGGCGCCGTTCGCCGAAGGCGGCTTCCTCACGCCGAGCGGCAAGTGCCTGATCGACGCGCCGGGCCTCGGCGTGCCCGACCACGTGCCGCCGTACGAGTCGGCCGCGAGCACGCCGGCTCTGGCCGCGCGCTTCCCGCTGGCCATGATCTCGCCGCCGGCGCGCAACTTCCTCAATTCCACCTTCGTCAACGTGACCAGCCTGCGCGCCATCGAAGGCGAGCCGGTGCTCGAGATGTCGGTGCCCGACGCAGCGGCGCGCGGCATCGTCGGCGGCGAGCCGGTGCGGGTGTTCAACGACCGCGGCAGCATCGTCTGCAAGGCGGTGGTCGGCCCGCGCGCACGCGCCGGCGTCGTCAACGCGCTGGGCGTGTGGTGGAAAAAGCTCGGCGGCGACGGCAAGAACGTCAACGAGCTCACCCATCAGCACCTGACCGACATCGGCCGGGCACCGAGCTTCTACGACTGCCTGGTCGAGGTCGAGCACGCCGCCGCGTCGACCCGCTCCGCGGCGTGAAGCGCGGCCGCACGATGGCGGCTCTGGCAGGTCTCGGCGTCGGCGGCCTCGTCACCATCGGCGCCATTGCGGCGGCCACCGTCTGCCTTATGTCGGGCTGCAGCACGCTCGCCTACTACGCGCAGGCCGCGGGCGGCCACCTGGCGCTCGTCAACGCGGCTCGGCCGGTGCCCGAGTGGCTCGCCGACCCGGCAACGCCGCCGAAGCTGCGCGAGCGCCTGGAGCTGTCGCAGCGGCTGCGCGACTTCGCCGTCGCCGAGCTCGGCGAGCCCGACAACGCCAGCTACCGCCGCTACGCCGACCTGAAGCGGCCGGCGGCAGTGTGGAACGTGGTGGCCGCGCCCGAGCTGAGCCTCGCTGCGAAGACCTGGTGCTTCGTCGTCGTCGGCTGCGTCGCCTACCGCGGCTACTACGCCGAGGCCGACGCCCAGAACGAGGCGGGCCAACTGCGCGGCGCCGGCCTCGACGTCGCCGTCTATGCCGTGCCGGCCTACTCCACGCTCGGCCGGCTGCCCGGCGAGCGCTTCGCCGACCCGCTGCTCAACACCTTCATCGACTACGCCGAGCCGGACCTGGCCCGCCTCGTTTTCCACGAGCTCGCGCACCAGATCGCCTTCGCGCCCGGCGACACGCGGTTCAACGAGTCGTTCGCGACGGCGGTCGAGCAGCTCGGCACCGAGCGCTGGCTCGCCGCGCACGCGAGCGAGGCGGCGCGAGAGAACGACAAGCGCAGGCAAGCCCGGCGCGACGACTTCCGCCGGCTCACGCAGCGCTACCGCGGCCTGCTCGCCGAGCTGTACGCCAGCGCCGGCAGCGACGCCGAACGGCGCCAAGGCAAGGCGGCGCTCTTCGCGGCTCTGCGCGCCGACCACGCAGCGATGAAGGCTGCGCGGTGGGACGGCTACAGCGGCTACGACGGCTGGTTCGCACGGGCCAACAACGCCTCGCTCGGCCTCGTCGCGGCCTACGACGACCTGGTGCCGGCCTTCGTTCGCCTGTTCGAGCGCGAAGGCCGCGACTTTGCCCGCTTTTATGCCGAAGTCCGGCGCCTCGCCGCGCTGCCGCACGCCGAACGGGACGACGCGCTGGGCGCGGGCGCGGCCCGTGCCAGCGTGCCGGGGCGCGTGCCCGCCGCCCCCTGACTGCATCACCGGAAACCCCGACGACCATGGCCGACATCCACATCCACCGGGCGCATTCGCTCGGCCTCGCCAAGGCGCGCAAGATGGCCTCGAAGTGGGCCGAAGCGGCGGAGCAAAGGTTCTCGATGGAATGCACCGTGGTCGAGGGCAAGACGCACGACGTCGTCGAGTTCACGCGCACCGGCGTTCAGGGCCGGCTCGTCGTCGAGGCCGATGCCTTCGACCTCACCGCCAAGCTCGGCTTTCTGGTCGCCGCCTTCGCCGGCACGATCGAGTCGGAGATCGAAGCGCAGATCGACGCTCTGCTGGCCGCGGCGCCGGCCAAGCGCTCCCCGCCGCGCCCGCGCGGATGAGCGGCGCGCGGCTGCACATCGTTCTCAACGGCGCGGCCGGGCACCAGTCCGGCGCCGACATGCGCGGCGAGATCGAGGCCGCGTTGCGTGGCTCGGGCCGCGAGCACGACCTGTGGGTCGCCGAGTCGCCCGGCGAGCTCGGCAGCGTCGCCGCGGGCGCCGTCGCGGCGGCGCAGGCGTCGGGCGGCATCGTCGTGGCCACCGGCGGCGACGGCACCATCAACACGGTCGCTTCCGCCACCCTGGCGAGCGGCTGCCCCTTCGGCGTGCTGGCCACGGGCACCTTCAACTACTTCGCCCGCGCCCATGGCCTGCCGGTCGCCCTGGCCGAGGCCGTCGCCGCCCTGCTGGTGGGCGAGCCGACCGCCGTGCCCGTCGGCCTGATCAACGACCGCGTCTTTCTCGTCAACGCCAGCCTCGGCCTGTATCCGCAGCTGCTCGAAGACCGGGAAGCCTGGAAAAAGCGCTTCGGCCGCAGCCGGCCGGTGGCGCTCGCCGCAGCGCTGGCGACCTTCGTGCGCTCGCACCGGTCGCTGCACCTGGCCCTCGAGGTCGACGGCCAAACGACCCGGCAGATACAGGCGTCGACCGTCTTCGTCGGCAACAACCGCCTGCAGCTCGAGCAGATCGGCATCGCCGAGTCGAGCGCGGTCGATGCCGGCCGACTCCTCGTGCTCACGCTGAAGCCCTCGACGCTCGGCTCGATGCTGGCCCTCATGGTGCGCGGAGCGTTCGGCACGCTCGGCGATGCCGACGAAGTGACGGCCATGGCCAGCGCGGCGCTCACCATCGCGGCCTCGCGCCGCCGCACCCGACGCCGCATCAAGGTGGCGACCGACGGCGAGGTGAGCTGGCAGCAGCTGCCGCTGACGATCCGCCGCTCGGCGCAGCCGTTGATGCTCGTCGCGCCGGCGCACGCATCGCCTCCGCCGTGAGCGTCGTGCTCCACATCTCGGACCCGCATTTCGGCACCGAACAGGCGCCGGTCGTCGCCGCGCTCCTGGCCCTGGCCGAGGCCCAGGCGCCGGACCTCGTCGTGCTCTCCGGCGACATCACGCAGCGCGCACGCCAGCACCAGTTCCGGGCCGCCCGCGCCTTCGTCGACCGGCTGGCGCCGCGGGCCCTGCTGTCGATTCCGGGCAACCACGATCTGCCGCTCTTCAACGTCGCAGCGCGGGCGCTGCGGCCCTATGCCGGCTACCGCGCTGCGTTCGGCGCCGACCTGGAGCCGGCGCACATGGCCGCCGACCTGGTCGTCGCCGGCCTGAACACCACGCGGCCGTGGCGACACTCCGACGGCGAGCTCTCGGCGCGTCAGGTGGAGCGTTCCTCGCGCCGCTTCGCCGAGGCGCCGGCGGCGGCCTTGCGCATCGCCGTCGTGCATCAGCCGGTGGCGGTGACCGAGGCCGCGGACCGCGACAACCTGCTGCACGGCCGCGAGGAGGCGGTGCGGCGCTGGGCCGAGGCCGGGTGCGACCTGGTCCTCGGTGGCCACATCCACCTGCCCTTCATCGTCGATCTGCGCACCCGCTTTCAGGCGCTCGCCCGCCCGCTCTGGGCGGTGCAGGCCGGCACCGCGCTCTCGTCGCGCGTGCGCGGCAAGGTGCCGAATTCGGTCAACGTCATTCGCCACGACGCCGCCGCGCGGCCGCGCGAGTGCACCGTCGAGCGCTGGGACTGCGGCGTCGCCGCCGGCCGGTTCGTGCTCGAGCGCAGCGTTCGCCTCGCGCTCGCCGACCGCTCGGGCAGCGATGGCGCCTGACGACGGAGCGCCGCTGCGCCTGGTGTTCGCCGAGCTCGCCGAGGGGCACCACGCCGGCGCCGAGGTCGGCCGGCTCGACGCCGCCTTCGCGCTCGCCCTGCGCCAGTCCACTGGCGTGCACTACGCCAGCGATGTGCTCGCCGGCGCCCTCTCCGGCGGCGCCTGGCTGGCGGTGTGCATCGCCGCCGTCGAGTGGCACCGGCGCTGGCGCGGGGCCAGGCCCGGTCGCTAGTCGACGGTCACCTTGACCCGCTTCAGCACCTCGGCGTAGCGGGCGCGGTCGGCGCTCATGAGGTCGGCGACCTGCTGTGCCGGGCCGGGGCTGGCCACGAAGCCGAAGGTCGCATAGCGCTCCTTCACGTCGGGCTGGGCGAGCGCTTCGTTGACGGCCTTGTTGATCTCCGCGACCACGCTCGCCGGCGTGCCGCGCGGGGCCATCAGCGCCACCCAGGTCTGGGCGTCGATGTCCCCGGGGCCACCCGCTTCCTCGACGGTGGGCACCTCGGGCATCGCCGGCGAGCGCGCCCGGTCGGCGACGGCGATGAAGCGAAGCTTGCCGCCCCTGACCATCGCGCCTGCCGTGGCGATGCTTCCGTAGGCCCACTGGACATCGCCGCTCGCCACCGCCGAGTACAGCTGCGAGGTCTCCTTGAACGGCACGTGGACCATTTCCGCGCCGAGCGCGTTCTCGAGCCGGGCCGAGGCCAGGTGGATCGGGCCGCCGACGGCGTTGGAGCCGTAGCTGACGCCGCCCTTCTTCGCGGCTGCCAGCAGGTCCTTCATGTTCGTGTAGGGGCTGCCGGCGCCGACGGTGACGAAGAAGGCCGTCTTGTAGAGCAAGGCCACGGGCACCAGCTCGGTCTCCGGGTTGTAGGCCAGCTTCTTGAAGATCAGCGGATTGATCGCCAGGTTGCCGACGTCGGCGACGACGAGATCGTTGCCGGTCGGCGGCGCGCCTTTCATGGCGTTGATCGCGATCACGCCGGCGCCGCCGGGCTTCGGCTCGACCGTCACCGGCTGGCCCCACCTCGCTTGCAGCTTGTCGGCCAGGACACGGGCGACGACGTCCGGGCCGCTGCCGGCGGGAAGGGTGCTCGTGATGCGGACCGGCCCTTTGGGTGCGCCCTGCGCCGCGACCGTGCCGGCCACCGCCAGCAGGCCGGCCGCGACGGCGATGCGAAATCTCGTGTTCATGATGTGTCTCCGGAAAGTGGATCAGGACTGAAAGACGCACCTCAGCGCAGGCTCAGGGTGTCGAGGCCGCGCGCGCCGCTGTCGGGGCGCTGCTTGATGGCGGCCTCGTCCTCGCCGGCGTGAAAGCGGCGCGCGAGCTCGGCCGGATCGAAGTCGACGCCGACCGGGTTGCGGGCGAAGGCCGGGCTGTGGAAGAACTCGCCCGCTTCCTCCACCGTGTCGTAGTTGTCGATCTGCAGCTCGACCTGATTGCCGTCGGGATCGGCGTAGTACATCGAGGTGGTCGGGCCATGGTTGAGGCAGCAGACCGGCCGGATGCCGGCACCGTCGAGCCGCTCCCAGGTCGCCACCAGGTCGGCGAGCGTGGCGTAGGTGAACGCCATGTGGTGCACCCCGGCCACGCCTTCGGGCTGCGGCTGCAGGCCGGGGATGTTGAGGACGGCGATGCGGTGATGCTCTTCGTCGTAGGCGAGGAACGCCAGGGCGCCGTCGGAGAAGGCGATCCGGGCGCCGAGCACCGTCGTGTACCAGGCGACCAGGGCGTCGAACTGCGAGCTGCGCAGCACCACGTGGGCCAGGCGGGCGGGCGAGACGGTTGCAGGCTGCGTCATGGCGACCGGCTTTCGTGGTTGGTGACGAAGTCGTCGGGGACCTTCGGCCCCCAGACGTAGAAGGAGTCTTCCGGCGCATGCTCGCCGGCCGGCCAGTCGAGGTCGTGCGGCACGAAGTCGATGTCGAAGGAGTACTCGGCGTAGCTGCCCCAGGGATCGCGCACGTAGTAGAAATAGTTGGAGCCGAGGACGTGGCGGCCGACGCCCCAGCCTTCGGTGTAGCCGTGGCTTCTCATCTGCTCCGAGCCCAGCCCGACCTCGTGCACGCTGCCCACGTCCCAGCTCGTGTGGTGCAGCCCCGGCCGGTCCGACTTCGCGAACGCCAGCAGGTGGTGGTCGCTCGAGTGCGGCGCATGCAGGAAGGCGACGATGCCCTTCGACGTGTCGGAGAGGCGCAGCCCGAGCATGCGGCTGTAGAACTCGACCTGGCGGTCGACATCGGCCGCATACAGCAGCACATGCGAGAGGTGGCGCGGCCGCACCGGTGTCACCACCTTGCGGTTCGGCGCGGCGCCGCGGCCGGCCGGGACGGCCTCGGGCAGCACCGCGGCCGACTTCTGCGAGGGCGACATCTTCGCTCCGACGACGAGCTGCACGAGCGTGCCTTCGGGGTCGCGGATCCAGAGGCCGTCGCCATCGGACAAGGGGTGCGGTTCAGCCGTCTCGGCGCCGGCGAGCTGCCGGCGCAAGGCGTCCAGGTCCTCGGCGAAGACGCCCAGGCTCAGGTACTGCAGGCGCTTGCCCGTGCCCTTGGCGAACACCGAACCCCAGCAATGCGGCGAGCCGTAGGTGAACAGGTCGATGCGGTCGCCCCGGCGCCGCACGTCGAGGCCGAACGCCGTGTAGAAGCGCTCCGCCTCGACGATGTCGGGCACGGTGAAGACGAAGCGGTTGACCGAGTGAGCGCCGAGGGCGCCTTGGCGGCGAGCGGTGGCACGGCTCGCGATGGCTTGCGTGGTCATGGTTGTTTTCCGTGCGTCGGCAGCCGCTGGCTTCGGCCGGAGACGGTTGCGAACAGCGTCTCGAGCGCGCCGGGCCAGGCATCGCCTCGCCATGCCACGTGCTGGTCGGGACGAATCAGCGCGTAGCGGCTCCGGTACAGCTCGCCGAGCGCCGGGGTGGGCGGCTGCAGCACGGTGAGGGGCACGCCCGCGTCCCGCGCTGCCTGGCGCGCCATGGCGATGTCGTCGGCGTCGGCACCCGGCATCGCCAGCAGCGTGAAGCCCGGCCCGAAGTGGTCGTACAGCGAGCTGCCGTCGTGGAGCCAGGCATGCGGGGCCAGCGAGCCCGGCCGCGCCGACGGCACGTAGTTGATGAAGTCATGGGGTGGCGGTGCGCTGCCGTCGCCGACGATCACCGGCGAGTCGTCGTAGCGGTAGCCGAGCACCACGCCGAGCGTATTGAACTCGCGCAGCTTCGCGGCCTGGATGCGCGGGCCGAGCTCGGCGCGCAGGCGGGCACCGCGTTCGCCGTCGTCTTCCAGCCCTTCGGTCCAGAGCTGCTTGCCGAGCTGGCCGTGGTTGGCCACCGCCTCGTCCATCACGAACTCGTGCACCGGGCGGCGTTCGCGCTCGTAGCTGTCGAGCAGCGCCGGCCCGCCCCAGCCCTGCAGGACGGCGGCGATCTTCCAGCCGAGGTCGACGCCGTCGGCGACGCCCATGTTCATGCCGTACCCGCCATAGGGCGGGTGCAGGTGGCACGCGTCGCCGGCGAGAAAGACCCGGCGGTCGCGGTACCGGTCGGCGATGAGCCGGCTGGCCACCCATTCGTCGGAGCTCAGCACCTCGATCGGCGTGTCGATGCCCGTCGACTGGCGGATCAGCGCCGGCGCCTCCTCCTTGGCGACCGTGCGGCCTTCGCTCAGCTGCGTCGGCATGAAGAACCACTTGTCGCCGCGGTCCATCGGCCCGATCAGGCTCGGCACGTCGTTGTTCACCTGCCAGTACATGATGGCCGGGCCGAGCTCGTGGGCACGGGCGAGCCCGGGCGCGCGGAAGACGATGTTGTAGTTGCGCGAAAGCCCGTAGGCGCCGTCCATGCGGGCGCCGATGGCGCTTCGCACGATGCTGCGGCTGCCGTCCGCACCGACCAGGAAATCGGCATCGACGACGAGCTCCTTGGCCGTTTCCAGGTTGCGCAGGGTGGCGCTGACGCGATCCTCGCTCTGGTCGATCGACACAAGCTCGCAGCGGAACCGGATCTCGACGCTCGGCAGGCTCTGCGCGTGGGCGCGCATCACCTCTTCGAGGCTGTATTGCGGAATCCACTGGGCGTGCTCGGAATAGAGCGGGTTGCGGCCCGGCGCGCAGTACATCGCGTTCTCGAAGCGCGTCAGCAGGTGGCCGCCGAGACGGGTGCAGAACACGACGTTCGACGGATAGTCCAGCCCGAGCGGCGAGGCCGCGCGCAAGGCGTCGGCGATGCCCCATCGGCGCAGGTGCTCACGGGTGCGGACGTTGGTGGTCTTGGCCCGGGCCGCATGGCCGACCCGGTCGTTGCGCTCGACCAGCAGGCAGGCGACTCCGCGCTGGCCGAGCTCGATCGCGAGCGCCAGCCCGACCGGCCCTGCACCGACGATGACGACGCGTGGCATGGCGCGCTTCCCAGACGCGGCTGGGGGCGGTCAGGCCGCTTCGTCGACGATCGGGTTCGAGAGCACGCCCAGCCCCTCGACCTCCACCTCGCAGACATCGCCCTGCTTCATGAAGAGCGGCGGCTTGCGTGCCAGACCGACGCCGGACGGCGTGCCGCTGATGATGATGTCGCCGGGCCTCAACGCGAAGGGCTCGGAGCAGACCTGGACCAGCGTCGCCACGTCGAAGATCATGCTGCTCGTGTTGGCGTCCTGTACGGTCTGGCCGTTGAGCCGCGTGCGCAGCCGCAGGCCCCTGGCGCCGGCGGGCAGCTCGTCGGCGGTGACGAACTCCGGGCCGAAGGCGCCCGAGTCGTCGAAGTTCTTGCCCATCATCCACTGCTGCGACTTGAACTGGTAGTCGCGGATCGAGCCGTCGTTGAAGATCGAATAGCCGGCGACGTGCTCCAGCGCCCGTGCCTTGTCGATGTAGCGGCCGGCCTTGCCGATCACGACGACGAGCTCGCCTTCGTAGTCGAACTGGGTCGACACGTGGGGCCGCACGAGCGCCGCCCCCGGGCCGACCCACGAGCTCGGGAATCGGTGGAAGAGCACGGGATAGGTCGGAGCGTCGAACTTGCTTTCCGAGGCGTGGTCGACGTAGTTCAGGCCGACGGCGATGGCCTTGGCCGGGGCTCGGCAGGGCGCCAGCAGCCTCAGCCCGTCGGCCGTTTCTCGCCGCGGGGCCTGGGCGACGGCACGGCGTGCCGCCTCCATGCCGGCTTCGCCGAGAGCGAGCAGCGCTTCGAGAGCGGTGGGCAGGCCGGCAGCCGTGAGGTCGACGACCGTGTCGTCGATTCGCGCGCCGAGCGCTGGCGAGCCTGCTTGCAGGAAGGAAACGATGCGCATGGCGAGCTCCGTCAGAAGAAGTGGCGAAGGCCGAACTCGAAGCCGGTCGACTTGGCGCCGACGAAGGGCTGGCTCAGCCGACCGGGCCGCAGAAGTGACGGCAATGTAGGCAGTGCGATGCGATTGAATAAGATGCCGGATTGATCGGCGCGATGCCCGGCAGGTATCATTGAGCGGGTGAAGCTTCATCACCTCCGCGACTTCCTTGCCGTGGCCGAGACGGGCAGCCTGCGGGCAGCCGCACGCGACCTGAACATCGCCCAGCCGGCGATCACGCGCAGCATCCAGGAGCTCGAGCGCGAGCTCGGTGCACCGCTGTTCGCACGTCACTCGCGTGGCGCCGTGCCCACATCGATGGGCGAGGCTTTTGCACGGCGCGCCCGCGCCGTCACCGCGGAGCTTCGGCGGGCGCGCGAAGAGGTCGACCAATTGCGGGGCCTGGCCCAGGGCCGGGTGCGCATCGCCATGTCGATGGCCGCGCACCTCTCCCTGTTGCCTCATGTGCTGCGGCCGTTTCGAGGCCGCTACCCGGCCGTGCATCTGGACATCGTCGACGCCGTGTTTCCGAGCGTCGGCGCCGAGGTGCTCGAGGGCGCGATCGATTGCTACATCGGCCCCCGGCCGGAAGTCCTGCCGGCCGGCCTGGAGCTCGAAAAGCTGTTCGACAACACCCGCGTCATCGTCGGCCGCAAGGGCCACCCGAAGTCGCGGGCAAGGTCGCTCGCCGAGCTCGTCGATGCGGAATGGATCAGCACGTCGATCACCGTTCGGCCGGAGCTCGAACTCGGGCCGCTGTTCGAGCTGCACGGCCTGCCGCCCCCGCGGCTCGTGCTGCAGGCGCACTCCGCGCTCACGCTCATGGTCGCCGTGATCTCGTCCGACCTGCTCACCATGCTGCCGCGCCAGTGGACCGGCTTCTCCCTGACCCGCCAGGCCTTGCATTCCATCGACGTCAAGGAGCCCCTGCCGGCGCCGCCGGTGTGCCTCATTCGAAGATCGGCCCTGCCGCTCACACCTGCGGCAGACCACTTCTGCGACCTGGTCAGGCGCGCTGCCGGCCACGTGACGAGCTCGGCGGGGCCGGACCGAAGGCGCCACCGAGAGCTTCCATAACCACCGGCAGCGCTGCCAAGCGCAAGCTTCGCCCGATTGCGAAAGCGTGATCCGCCCTGCGGGCCGGTCTCAATCCTCGAGCTCGGCCTTCGCCATCTCGACGTCGAGCCGCTCCGTCGCGTCCATCGCTTCGCTGGCCGCGGCGTCTTCGTAGAGCTTCGTCGCTTCCTTCATGCGCTTGTCGCCTTCGAGCATGACCAGCCCGTTGGCGTATTCGATCATCGCGATCGCGGAGCCCGGGTTGAGCTCGAGGGCGGTCTTGAAATGGGCCAGGCCGGCGTCCTTGCTCGCGCCCTGCGTGCGGCCGAGCAGCGAGCCCGCCTTGTCGATCACTTCGGCGTGGAAGGCGCCGAGGGCGATGTGCGCGTCGGCGTGCCTGGGCTGCAGCCTGATCGTCGTCTCGAGCGCGCCCTTGACCTTGGCGCCGAGCCCCTGCGCCAGGGCCTTCGCGATGCTGAGGCCCTGGCCGTAGCGGCCCAGCGCGTGGGCCATGCAGTACCAGGCGCTGGCATCCTGCGGGTCGTCGCGGGTGCGCTTCTCGGCCCGCTCCGAAACCTCGAGCAACAAGGCCAGTTTGGCTTTTTCGCTGCTTTCGAGGTAGGTGGCGTAGATGGCCTGCGCCTTGTTCGCAACGGTCATGCCGGCGACGGCGCCGGCGGCGTGCGCCTTGACGCCGGCCAGCATCGCCTTTTCGAACTTGCCGGCGTGGAACAGCGCCCAGGCGGCCAGCACCGCAGCTTCTTTCGGCAGCGGCTCCGCGTCGCCCGCGTGCAGGCGCGCCCACTTCTTCTTCAACGTCGCGACGTCGAGGCTGTAGGCCTCTGCGTCGTGCGGAAAAGCGGTCCAGCGGGCCATTTCAATCGTCTCCGGGGGGTCGGCTGTAGTGCGCGGCGAGGGCGTGCAGATGATCGCGCTGGGCGCTGTCGAGGTAGGGCAGGAGCAGGCCGAGCACGTGGAAGGCGCCGCGCAGCAGGGCCGCGCCGGCGCTCTGCGGCTCGAGGGCACGGCGTGGGTTCCGCACGTACTCGAAGCTGAGCCAGTAGGTGAGCACCACGACCATCGAGGTGGCCACCGGCTCCACGTCGCGCGCCTCGATGGTCAGGCCGCTGCCGGCGCCGATTCCGGCCAGCACCGCCTGCACGGCGCGCGTCTTGCGCTGGACCACGAACTGGAAGTGCGTCTCGAGCTTCCTGTTGTTGGAGAGCAGGTCGTTGAGGTCGCGGTAGAGGAAGCGGTAGGCCCAGATCAGTTCGAACAGCATGTGGAAGAAGAGCCACGCATCCTCGACGTTGCCCACGTCGTCGGCCGCGCGCAGCAGCTCGGCCAGGCTGGCGTCGTAGCGGTCGAAGAGCCGGGTGATGAGCTCTTCCTTCGCCGGGTAGTGGTAGTAGAGGTTGCCCGGGCTGATGCCGAGCTCGGCGGAGATGAGCGTGGTGGAGACGTTCGGCTCGCCGAAGCGGTTGAAAAGCTCGAGCGTGGTGTCGAGGATGCGCTCGGCGGTGCGCCGGGGTTTCTTGTTTTCCTTGGCCATGGCCGAGCCGCACCCTAGCAACGCGCCAAGGCGCTGTCCATCGGGCGGCTCCCTACAATCGCGGCCTCCATGCCGGCCATCTCGTTCGCCCGGGTCGCCAAGACCTACGCTTCCTCCCGCGGCGCCGTTCACGCCCTCGACGACGTCAGCTTCGACATCGAGGAAGGCGAGTTTTTCGGCCTGCTCGGGCCCAACGGCGCCGGCAAGACCACGCTCATCAGCATCCTGGCCGGCCTCGCCCGGGCCAGCCGCGGCACGGTGTCGGTGCTCGGCCACGACGTGGTCCGCGATTACGCCGCGGCACGGCTCAAGCTCGGCATCGTGCCCCAGGAGCTGGTCTTCGATCCCTTCTTCAGCGTGCGCGAGGCCCTGCGCATCCAGGGCGGCTACTTCGGCGTGCGCCACAACGACGCCTGGATCGACGAGCTCCTCGCTCACCTGGGTCTGACGGACAAGGCCGACGCCAACATGCGTCAGCTCTCCGGCGGCATGAAGCGCCGGGTGCTCGTCGCCCAGGCGCTCGTCCACCGGCCGCCGGTGATCGTGCTCGACGAGCCGACCGCCGGCGTCGACGTCGAGCTCCGCCAGACGCTCTGGCAGTTCATCGCCCGCCTGAACAAGGAGGGCCACACGGTGCTGCTGACGACGCACTACCTCGAGGAAGCCGAGGCGCTGTGCGGCCGGATCGCGATGCTGAAGCAGGGCCGCGTCGTCGCCCTCGACCGCACCTCGGCGCTGCTCGCCGGCACCGCGAGCACCATGCTCCGCTTCAAGCTCGACAAGCCGCTGCCGACAGTGCTGGCGGCGAACGCGCGCGTCACCGGGCGCATCGTCCAGATCACGGCGCACGACGCGCGCGAGGTCGAGTCGATCCTGGCCGTGCTGCACGCCGCCGGCTGCGACCCCGAAGACCTCGAGATCGGCCGCGCCGACCTGGAAGACGTGTTCCTCGAGATCATGCGCGGCGAGACGCCCGTGCGGGTCGCGGCATGAGCGTCGCCCGCGTCGCGAGCGAGGCGCCGGCGCAACGCGAGACCGGCGTCCTGGCCGGCGCCCGCACGCTGCTCTACAAGGAGGTGCTGCGCTTCTGGAAGGTGAGCTTCCAGACGGTGGCCGCGCCGGTGCTCACGGCCGTGCTCTACCTGCTCATCTTCGGCCACGTGCTCGAGGGCCGCGTCACGGTCTTCGGCTCGGTCGGCTACACCAGCTTCCTGATCCCCGGCCTGGTGATGATGAGCGTGCTGCAGAACGCGTTCGCCAACTCCAGCTCTTCGCTCATCCAGAGCAAGATCACGGGCAACCTGGTCTTCGTGCTGGTCACGCCGCTCTCGCACTGGGCTTGGTTCGTGGCCTACGTCGGGGCCTCGGTGGTTCGCGGTCTGGCGGTCGGCGCCGGCGTGCTCGTGGTCACGGTCTGGTTCGCGCCGCTGCACATCGCCAACCCGCTGTGGATCGTGTTCTTCACGGTGGCCGGCGCGGCGCTGATGGGCGCGCTCGGCCTCATCGCGGGTCTGTGGGCGGAAAAGTTCGACCAGATCGCCGCCTTCCAGAACTTCATCATCCTGCCGATGACGATGCTGTCGGGCGTGTTCTATTCGGTGCAGTCGCTGCCGCCGGTCTGGCGCGCGGCGAGCCACCTGAATCCGTTTTTCTACATGATCGACGGCTTCCGCCACGGCTTTTTCGGCACCAGCGACGTCTCGCCCTGGCTCAGCTTCGGCGTCGTCGGCGCCAGCCTGGTCGTCGTCTGCGGGGTGAGCCTGCGCCTGCTGCGCATCGGCTACAAGATCCGGCACTGAACGGCGCGCCGTGCCGGCGGCCACGGTGCCGCGCTAACATCGGCCGATGGCCGAGCCCACCCCTGCCGAAATCCGCACTTTCATCGCCGACAACCTCGCCTGCGAGCACGTCGAGGTCGAGGGCGACGGTCGGCATTTCTTCGCGACCATCGTGTCCGCCGAGTTCGAGGGCACGAACCGCATCGCCCGACACCAGCGCGTCTACCGCGCCCTCGGCGACCGCATGCGCGAGCAGATACACGCGCTGTCGATGAAGACGCTCACGCCCTCCGAGTACCAGAACCACCCGGCCTGACGCCCGCGAGGCGTCTTTCGATCCATGGACAAATTCCGCATCCGCGGCGGCCGCCGCCTGTCAGGCGAGGTCGCCATTTCCGGCGCCAAGAACGCTGCCCTGCCGGAGATGTGCGCGGCCCTGCTCACCGCCGACCGCGTGCAGCTCGCCAACGTGCCCGGGCTGCACGACGTCGCGACGATGCTCAAGCTGCTGCGCACGATGGGCGTGGCGGCCGAGCGCGGCGAGGGCGGCGAGCGCGGCGAGGGCGGCGGTGCCACGGTGTCGCTGTGTGCCGCCGACATCCATTCGCCGCTCGCCGAGTACGAGCTCGTCAAGACGATGCGGGCCTCGATCCTGGTGCTCGGGCCGCTGCTCGCGCGCTTCGGCGAAGCCCGCGTGTCGCTGCCGGGCGGCTGCGGCATCGGCACCCGCCCGGTCGACCAGCACATCAAGGGGCTGCAGGCGA
>CAXSEJ010000016.1:3226-20725 GCA_964236395.1 uncultured Rhizobacter sp. | reverse complement strand
CACGCCCACCGGCACGCGCCGCTGCGCCATCGACACGCGCATTTTCCCGACGCCCACCACCGCCACGAGCACGGCTGAGCACGGCTGAGCCCGACCGACAGGACGGCTTCGGCCATCATCGCGGTCTCGTCGACACCTCCGAACCGCACCGATGCCCGCTTTCCCGTCTCGTCCGCTCGCCTGGCTGGCCCGCGCCTGCCTGGCCGCCCTCTTCGTCGCCGGCGCGCCGTCGTTCGCCCAGACGCCCGGCGTGCTGCGCGTCTCGGCCATCCCGGACGAAGCGCCGACCGAGCTGCAGCGCAAGTTCGAGCCGCTTGGGCGCTACCTGAAGAAGGAGACCGGGCTCGACGTGCAGTTCACGCCGGTCACCGACTACGCCGCCGTCGTCGAGGGTCTGGCCACCAACAAGATCGACCTTGCCTGGCTCGGCGGCTTCACCTTCGTGCAGGCGCGGCTGCGCACGAACGGCGGCGCCGTGCCCATCGTCCAGCGCGCCGAGGACGCGAAGTTCACGAGCCGCTTCATCGTGCCCGTGGCCAGCACGGCGAAGACGCTGGCCGACCTCAAGGGCAAGACCTTCGCCTTCGGCGCGCCCTCGTCCACCTCGGGCAGCCTGATGCCGCGCTACTACCTGCTGCAGGCCGGCATCGACCCGGAGAAGGATTTCAAGTCGGTGGCCTTCTCCGGCGCCCACGACGCCACGGTCGCCTTCGTCGCCGCCGGGCGCGCCGAAGCCGGCGTGCTCAACGCCTCGGTGATGGACAAGCTCGTCGAGGCCAAGAACGCCAATGCCGAGAAGGTGCGCGTGCTCGCCGTCACGCCGCCCTACTTCGACTACAACTGGACCGTGCGCCCCGGTCTCGATGCGGCGATCACGCGCAGGCTGACCGAGGCCTTCCTCAAGCTCGACCCGGCGAAGCCGGCAGACAAGGAGCTTCTGGACCTGCAACGCGCCTCGAAATTCATCGCCACGCAAGCTTCGAACTACGACGGCATCGAAGCCGCCGGCAAGTCGGCCGGTCTCATCAAGTGAGCCCGCGACCGGCGTGAGCCTTCGCCTCGACCGCGTCGCGTTCATCCACGGCGACGGGCGACGGGCGCTGTCCGGCGTGTCGCTGGCGCTGGGCCAGGGCCAGCGGGCGGCCGTCGTCGGCCCCTCGGGCGCCGGCAAGACGACGCTGGTGCGCGTGCTCGGCAGCTCGCTCCGGCCTGACGAAGGCGAGGTCGAACTGCTCGGCAGCCCGCCCTGGCAGCTCGGCGCCGGCAAGCTGCGCCGGGTGCGCGCGCGCATCGGCGTCGTGCACCAGGCGCCGCCGATCGCGCCGCGACTGCGTGTCGTCAGCGCCGTGCTCGCCGGTCGCCTCGGCGCCTGGACGACGTGGCAGGCGCTGCGCTCGCTGTTCAGCCCACGCGACCTCGCCGGCGCCCACGACGCGCTCGCCCGGCTCGCCCTCGGCGATCGCCTCTTCGACCGCTGCGATCGGCTGTCGGGCGGCCAGCTGCAGCGCGTCGGCATCGCCCGCGTGCTCTACCAGCGGCCCGAGCTCATCCTTGCCGACGAGCCGGTCTCGGCGCTCGACCCGACGCTGGCCGACCAGGCGGTCGGCGCGCTCGTGGCGCAGAGCGAGGCGACCGGCGCGACGCTGCTGGCCTCGCTGCACGCCGTCGACCTGGCCCTGAAGTGGTTCCCGCGCATCGTCGGCATGCGCCACGGCGAGATCGCCTTCGACCTGCCGGCCCGAGAGGTCACGGCCGCCCTGCTGCACGAGCTGTACGCGAGCGAAGGCCGCGGCCTGCCCTTGCAGGGCGAGACCCTCGAGATGTCGGCGGGTGCCGCCGCGGCGCCGCTGCGGCAGGCGGCCTGCCGGTGACCTCGCTGCAACTCGCCCGGCCGCGAACGACCGACCGGGCGCCGACGCACGACCCGGCGGCGAAGGCGCGGCTCGGCGCAGCCGTGCTCGCGCTCGTCGTGCTCTGGCCGCTGTTCTGGCTGGCCGAATTCAGGCCCTGGCAGTTGTTCGACGGGGGTCATCTCGCCGTGATGCTCGCCTTCGTCGGCGGCTTCTTCCCGCCTTCGCTCGCACCCGGCTTCCTGGCCCTCCTCGGCCGCGCGACGCTCGAGACGCTGGCCATCGCGACGGCCGGCATCGCCCTGGCTTTCGTCATCGCCGCGCCGCTCGCCACGATCGCGGCGCGCTCCTTGTCGGTGGCCCGCATCGGGCCCGGGCCCGGCGGCCGGCTCGACCTCGCCGTGCGCACCGTCGCGCGCGGCGTGCTCGCCGTGCTGCGCGCCATCCCCGAGGTCGTGTGGGCGCTCGTCTTCGTGCGCGTGTTCGGGCTCGGCCCGGGCGCCGGCGTGCTGGCGCTGGCGGTCACGTACGGCGGCATGCTCGGCAAGGTCTACGCGGAGATCCTCGAGTCGGGCGACACGCGGCCCGCTCGCGCCCTGCTCGAAGCCGGCAGCCCGCGCCTGGCCGCCTTGCTCTACGGCCTCGTTCCGGGCGCGGCGCAGGAGCTCGCCTCCTATACGGTGTACCGCTGGGAATGCGCGGTGCGCGCGTCGGTCGTGATGGGCTTCGTCGGCGCCGGCGGGCTCGGCCAGCTCATGGACCAGTCGATGAAGATGCTCAACGGCGGCGAAGCCAGCACCATCCTGCTCGTCTTCCTCGCCCTGGTGATCGCTGCCGACGCGCTGAGCGCCGTGATCCGGCGGGTGCTCGCGTGAGCGTGGCACGGTCGCCCACGTTGCCGCCCAGGCCGCCGCCCGGCTGGCGCGGCCTCGCCCTGGCGACGGCGATCGCCGCGGCGGTCGTGGCCAGCTTCGCCTGCCTCGGGGTCGACTGGCGCGCGCTCTTCGGCGCCGCCGCCATGCGCTCGATGGCCAGCTTCGTCGCCGAGTTCTTCGCGCCCGACCTGTCGCCGGCCTTCGTCGCCAGGGCCGCCCGGGGCGCGGTGCAGACCTTCGCCGTGGCCGCTGTCGGCACGTTGCTCGCAGTGATCGGCGGTGCGCTCGTCGCCTTGCCCGCGGCCGGCCGGCTCGGTCGCGCCGGGCGGGCACCGGCGCGGCTGCTGCTCAACCTCCTTCGCAGCGTGCCCGAGCTCGTCTGGGCGGCGCTCATGGTGCTGGCCGCCGGCCTCGGCCCGTTCGCCGGCACGCTCGCCCTGGCCCTGCACACGACCGGCGTGCTCGGGCGCCTGTTCGCGGAGAGCCTCGAGAATGCAGCGCCGGCACCCGAGCGCGCGCTGCGCGACGCCGGCAGCGGCCGCGTCGCCGCGTTTGCCTACGGCGCCCTGCCGCTCGTCGCGGCGCAGGGCGTGGCCTACACGCTGTACCGGCTGGAGATGAACATCCGCATGGCCGCCGTGCTCGGCTTCGTCGGCGCAGGCGGCCTCGGCCAGATGCTCTACTTCCACCTCTCGATCTTCCAGCAGGCGCAGGCCGCGACGCTGCTGATCGCGATGTTCGCGATGGTCCTCGCCGTCGATGCGCTCAGCGGCTTGGTGCGCGGCCGGCTCGCCACGGCGCACGGCTGAGGCGGACGAACCGGCCGGTCAGCTCGACAGTCGGGTGCTCACGACCTGGCCGTCGCGCGGGTCGATGGCGCAGTCGAAGCCGAACAGCGTCGACGGCGCGCCTTGCGACGGCAGGGCCCGGCCGCGGCCATGCAGCTCGGCACTCTCGCTCGTCTCCTGGCGGATGATCCGCGTCGCCGGATCGAAGGCGATCTGGGAGACCAGCGGCCAGCGGCGCTTGAGCGCCTGCACAACCGTCGATTCGCACGCCGCCACCGAGACGTTGCTGAGGTCGGGTTCCGCCGTCCGCCGCGCCGGCGCTGCCTTGGCGACGACCGGCGTCAGGTCGCGCATCACCACGCCGTGGATCTCGGCGGTGCGCAGGTCGACATTGCAGCTGTAGCTGAACTTGCGAACGCCATCCCTGGCGCGCCAATGGCCTTCGCCGCGCAGCACCGCCGGGCCGTCGCCCGGCAGGTCGGCCGGCGCCGCCGTGGCCGGGCCGGCGAAGGCGAGGTCGGCCGGTGCCTCGGCGCGGGTGGCGAGCGTCTGTCGGACCTTGCGCTCGCACGCGGCGGTGGCTTCGTCGGCCTTCATCGCCTTCTCGACGACGATCTGGGCACGGCTGGGCAGCGACAAGGCAGCGGCCGCGAGGCCCGCGCAAAAAGCGAGGCGCCACGCGGCGCCCGGCGAGGTGGAGGTGATGTGCATCGCGGCAGTGTGGACCGCGGGGCGGCGCTTGTCACCCGCGGGGTTACCGGGCGGCGACGGGCGCTGGCGCGCCGCCACGGGGCTCAGCCCGCCATGTCGAGGATGCTCCACATCTCGGCCGCGACCTGGCGCATGTGCACGTCGGGGTTGGCCTCCTGCATGCCTTCGTCGTCGATGCCCTGTGCCGCCGCCCGCAATTCGGCCAGGCTGCCCTCCGACAGCACGCGGACGATCGCCCGCAGCACGATGGCATGGGCGACGAGGCGCGCTTCGAGCTCGCGAATCAGTTCGGTGGCGGTGTCGTCCATGGCTCCGGCGCGAAAAACTGGGAGGCTAGCGACGATGCCGCGCCGGCAGCACCGGACGGGCCTTCGCAGCGCCGTAGGAGCGCTCCGACAGGGGTGGATCGGCTAGTCGACGCCGTGCACCCGGCTCGCGCTGAAGATCTGCCACACGGCGATGAACATCGCCGCGATCACCGGGCCGATCACGAAGCCGTTGAGGCCGAACACCGCCAGGCCACCGATGGTGGTGATGAGCACCACGTAGTCGGGCATGCGCGTGTCTTTGCCGACCAGGATCGGGCGCAGCACGTTGTCGATCAGGCCGATGACGAGCACGCCCCAGGCCATCAGCGCGGCGCCCTGCCAGACGCTGCCGGTCGCCAGCAGGTACAGCGCGACCGGGCCCCAGATGAGCGCGGCGCCGATCGCGGGCAGCAGCGAGAGGAAGGCCATCACCACGGCCCAGAGCAGCGGTCCGTGGACGCCGAGAACCCAGAACGCCAGGCCGCCGAGCGCGCCCTGCGCCACGGCGACGAGCACATTGCCTTTCACGGTGGCGCGGATGACGGTGCAGAACTGGTCGACCAGCCGGCCCTTGTAGCGCTCGTCGAGCGGGATGGCGGTGACGATGTGGCCGGCGACCTGGCGGCCGTCGCGCAGGAGGAAGAAGAGCAGGTACATCGCGACGACGAAGCCGACCGCGATGTCGAGCGCGTCGGAGCCCCAGCCGACGGCGCGGCCGGCCAGTGCCTGGCCGCGGGTGGTGACCGCCGCGATGAGCTTCGTCTGCAGCTCGCCGGCGTCGTCGAGGCCGTAGTTGCTCATGAGCGACGACGCCCATGAAGGCAGCGCGGCGACCATCTGCTCCATATAGCGGCCGAAGTTGACCTCGCCCGAGCTCACGCGCCGGAACAGCCAGGTGGCTTCCTGCACCAGCGACACCGCCATCAGCGCGAGCGGCAGGATGACGAGCAGCAGGATGATCGCCAGCGTGGCGAGCGCGGCGAGGGTCGGCCGCTTGCCCAACCTGCGCAGGACGAGCCGGTACAGCGGCTCGAACAGCAAGGCCAGCACGGCGCCCCAGAACACCGCGCCGTAGAACGGCCCGATCACCCACCCCAGCGCCAGCGTGAGGCCGACGAGGAGGACGATGAAGAACGCCTGTTCGGTGCGGGCGCGCGAGGGAACCGGCGAGGGGGTCATGCAGGGATCGAGCGACTCGCGATGGAATGGCGGCGATGGTAGCCGCCACCTCCGGCGCCGCTGGCTCGACGCGCGGCTACTTGCTGGCCGACCCAGGCTCCGCCATCTTGCGGTGCTGCTCGGCGAGCACCGCCGACGGCGTGACGTTGGCCACCGCCACCTGCAGCTTGTTCTTGATGCCGGCGACCACGTCGCCCTCGCCCGCCATCATCGCCTTGAAGCCGACCTTCGCCACGTCGGCCGGGTCGTCCTTCTTCCCGGTGCCGACCTTGGTGTCCATCATGTCGGCGCGCTCGAAGAAGTCGGTCTCGGTGGCACCCGGCATGAGCACGCTGACGGTGACGCCGCTGTCCTTCAGCTCGTTGCGCAGGGCGAACGAGAACGAATCGATGAAGGCCTTGGTGCCGTTGTAGACCGCCTGGAACGAGCCGGGCATGAAACCGGCGATCGAGCCGGTGAAGAGGATGCGACCGCTGCCGCGCTGGCGCATCGAGGGGCCGATGCGGTGGACGAGGTAGATCGTGCCGGTGACGTTGGTGTCGACCACACTGCGCACCTCGCCCCAGTCCTGGTCGAGGAAGGCCTTGCCGAGGCCATGGCCGGCGTTGGCGAGCAGCGCGTCGACCGGCCGGCCAGCCGCGGCGGCGACGAGCGCGTCGACGCCCTCGGTCGTGGCGAGGTCGCACTCGATCGCGTCGACCTCGACGCCGAGTGCGCGGAAGTCGGCCGCGGCCTGCTGGATTTCGGCGCGGTCGGCGGCGACGAGCAGGTCGAAGCCGGCCTGGGCGCACTCGCGGGCGAGGTGGTAGCCGATGCCGGACGAGGCGCCGGTGACGATGGCGAACTGCCGTGGCGATGCGGGCATGGGATGTCCTCCAGTTGCAATGCGCGTCGGCGGCAACCCATGTGCCCGTCCCGCCGTCACAGCCTTCGGGCTACGGCCGCCTTGCCGGCGCGCATGCCGCGCCGCTCATCCGCACCCCCATTTCACCCCTGAACGCGGGATTGGCTGGATCAAAGGCGGTCCTAGTCTCGACGGGCTGATCCGAAGTCGGATCGGTACCAACAAAAACTTGAGGAGTTGAAATTGACATCTGCCTTTCTTAAGACAGTGGCGGCCGCTGCGGCCGTTCTCGCCGTTTCCGCGGCTCACGCGATTCCACAGACCCGTACCTCGCCGACCGGTGGCACCCTGCCAGCCGCAGTGACCGAGGTCGGTGGAATCGTCCTCGACCTGACCGGCAGCAACGGCGTTCGCGTCGTGACGCAACTTGCTGCGTCTTCTTTGTTCGTGGGACAGCCGCCGGCCTCCCAGTACCCGCTTCTCATCGGCACGCAAACCGGCTTCAACGCCGGAATACTGAGTGCACTCGGCGGCGGCCTGTCGGCGGCCTCGGTACGAGTGACCTTGTTCGACGGCGACTCGGCCCCGGGCAATTTCGACTTCAACCTCAACACCTTGCTCCTGGACGGAGTGAGCATCGGCAACTTCTCGTCGGTCCCGACGGTTCAGACCAACGGGACCGGCACGACCCTGATCAACAGCACTTCGGGCTTCGGCAACGACATCCTCTCGACCGGCTTCTTCTCCTCGACCGACGCTTCGTTCCTGTCGGGCTTGTTCACGAACCTGGGGGATGGCTCGCTCGCTTACCGGGTGAACGACCTGACGGCAGGCGACAATTTCTACGACTTCACGTTGGGCGTCGACGGAGGTCTCATCAACGTCGGCACCGGTCCTGTCGTGGTGCCGCCCCTGAACCCGGTTCCGGAGCCTGAGACCTACGCCATGATGATGCTCGGCCTCGCCGGCCTCGGTGTCGTGGCACGGCGCCGCAAGAGCAAGCAGTAAGGCACTGCTCACCGGAAAAGGGTCCTTCGGGACCCTTTTTTGTGCCGCAAAACCCCGAAATAATATGGCGCCCCTGTGAAATCAAGCCCTCGAACCGGCGTGTCCGCATGACGCAATCGACTCCATTGAAACTGGCGGTGGTGGGCGCCGGCCCGGTCGGCCTGGCGCTCGCGCTGCACGCGGCAGAGGCCCTGCCGCAGGTCGAGATCACGCTCTTCGACGCCAGGGCGGCCGACAAGGACGTCGGCGCCGATCCGCGCACGCTGGCGCTGTCGCTCGGCAGCGTGCAGCTGCTGCAGCGGCTCGGCGCCTGGCGCGCCGAGCGGGCACAGCCGATCCTCGAGGTGCACGTGTCGCAGCAGACGCCGTCGGTGTTCAGCGCCCTCGGCGAGCCGGCGCTCACGCTGCGCGCCGCCGACGAGGGCGTGCCCCTGCTCGGCGCGGTGCTCGGCTACGGCGCCATCGTCGCGCCGTTGCAGGCGGTGTGGCAGGAGGCAGCGGCGCGCGAGCCGGCTCGCCTGAGCAGCCGCTTCGGCTCCCCGGTGACGGCGCTGAAGAACGTGCCCGGCGGCGCCGAGGTCGACGCCGGCATCGCCGAGCGGTTCGATCTGGCGGTCGTCGCCGAGGGCGGCGTGTTCACGACCGCCGCGCGCGCCGCGCTCGTTGCCGATGCCCGGCCGGCGCTGCGCCACGACTACCGCCAGACCGCGTGGGTGGGCGTGGCGAGCTTCGTCGACGGCGGCGATCCGGCGGCGCGAGCACGCGCCACGGCCTACGAGCGTTTCACCCGCCACGGGCCGGCCGCGCTGCTGCCGCTGGCCGACGGCCGTGCCGGCCTGGTCTGGTGCGTGGACAGCGACGACGATCCGGTCCGCGACCTCGACGATGCCCAGCGCGTCACCGTGCTCAACACGCTGTTCCATCCATCGACGCCGAAGCTCGCCGCGATCTCGCCGTTGAAGAGCTTCGCCCTCGGCCTGAGCGCCGAGCGGACGCTGACCGACGGCCGGATCGTGCGCATCGGCAATGCGGCGCAGACGCTGCACCCGGTGGCTGGCCAGGGCCTCAACCTGGGCATGCGCGACGCCTTCGAGCTGGTGCGCAAGCTCGGCCGCATGACGGGCAGCGGCGGCATCGGTGACATCGATGCGGTGCTGCGCCGCCTCGAATGGCAGCGTGCGCCCGACCGCTGGGCCATGATCGCCGCGACCGATTTCCTCGCCCGCAGCTTCACCTGGGCGCTGCCCGGGGCGGGCACGGCGCGAGGCCTCGGCCTGGCCGCGCTGCAGGCGCTCGGCCCGGTGAAGTCGCTGCTCGCGCGGCAGATGATGTTCGGCTCGCGCTAGCGGCGGCATGACCGACTTCAGCGCCATCACCAGCATCACCGACCTCGCCGCCCACGCGCTGGCCGAGGCCATCGCCGCGCGCGAGGTCTCGTGCCGCGAGCTGATGGCGGCCACGCTCGATCGCATCGGCGCCGTGAACCCGCGCCACAACGCCATCGTCAGCCTGCGCGACGGCGATGCGCTGCTCGCCGAGGCCGCGGCCTGCGACACGGCCCTGGCCCGCCGCCGTCCGGGCGACGCGCCGACTTCGTTCCTGTTCGGCCTGCCGCAGGCGATCAAGGACATGGTGCCGACGGCCGGCCTGCGCAGCACCTCCGGCTCGCCGCTGCTGAAAGACTTCGTGCCGAGCGAAGACGCGCTCATGGTCCGGCGCATGAAGCGCGCCGGCTGCATCGTCATCGGCAAGACCAACACGCCGGAGTTCGGCCTCGGCTCGCACACCTTCAACGAGGTGTTCGGCGCCACCCGCAATGCGTTCGACCCGGCGAAGTCGGCCGGCGGCAGCAGCGGCGGCGCCGCCGTGGCGCTGGCCACGCGCATGCTGTCGGTCGCCGACGGCAGCGACTCGATGGGCAGCCTGCGCAACCCCGCCGCCTGGAACAACGTGTTCGGCTTTCGGCCCAGCCAGGGCCGCGTGCCCGCCGTACCCGCCGCCGACGTGTGGGTCACCCATTTCGGCACCGAAGGGCCGATGGCGCGCAACGTGCGCGACCTCGCCCTGCTCCTCGACGTGCAGGCCGGCTACGACGCGCAGGCGCCGCTGTCGCTGGCGAGCGAGCCGTCCTTCGCCGATCGCCTCGCCGCCGCCGCCGCCACCCAGCTCGGCCCGACCCGCATCGGCTGGCTCGCCGATCTCGACGGCCACCTGGCGATGGAAGACGGCATCCTCGACGTCTGCGTGACCGGCCTGGCGCGGCTTGCGGCCATCGGCATCGCGGTCGAGCCGATGCAACTCGGCTTCCCGCCGGCGCGCCTGTGGGAAGCCTGGATGGTGTGGCGCTGGTGGCTCGTGAACGGCCGCATCTCACCGCACCTGGCCAATCCGGCGAACCGGGCATTGATCAAACCCGAGGCGCTCTGGGAGCACGACCAGGGCGCGCGGCTCACCGGCCCGCAGATCATGGCCGCGAGCGTGGAGCGCAGCGCCTTCCATCGCCATGTGCTCGGCCTGTTCGAGCGCGTCGACTTCCTCGCCTTGCCGACGACGCAGGTCTGGCCGTTCCCGGTCGAGTGGCGCTGGCCGCGGCAGATCGCCGGCCGGCCCATGGACACCTACCACCGCTGGATGGAGGTCGTGAGCCTGGCGACCTTCGCCGGCCTGCCGTGCATCAGCGTGCCGGTGGGCTTCAACGCGGCCGGATTGCCGATGGGGCTGCAGCTGATCGGCCGGCCGCGCGGCGACTTCGAGGTGCTCCGCCTGGCGCAGGCCTACGAGGCCGTCGCCGGCGACGTGCTGTCGGTGCGCCCGGCCGCCGATGAGGGCGCCTGACCGAGGCCGAAGAACTCGCGCAGGGCGGCGCGGTACTGCTCGGCGCCGCGCCAGGTGGTGCTCGAGTGCGTGCCGCCTTCGATGAGGAGGAAGCGCTTGGCCGTCGTCGCGCGCTCGTAGACGAGCCGGCCCAGGCGCGAGGGAACGAGCGAGTCGTCGCTGCCGTGCACGACGAGGAGCGGCGCCTTGATGCGCGGCGCGGCCGCCAGCGAATCGAAGCGCTCGGTGATGAGCATGGAAACCGGCAGCCAGCCCCACTTGAACGTGGCGAACATGTCGCTGATCGACGTGAACGTGCCTTCGACAATCACGCCGGTGGGCGCCTCGGCGGCCGGACCTTCGCCGAGGCGGGCGGCGAGCTGCACGGCGACAGCGCCGCCCAGCGAGTGGCCGAACAGGTAGCGTCGGGCGTTCGGATGGTGCTCGGCGAGCCAGTGCCAGGCCGCGGCGGCGTCTTCGACGACGCCGGTCTCCGACGGCAGCTCGTCGGTGCTGTTGCCGAAGCCGCGGTAGTCGATGGCCAGCACCGAAAAGCCGAGCGCCCTCATCTGCTCGATGCGGTAGGCGCTGCGCCTCAGGTCGAGGCGCACGCCGTGCAGATAGAGCAGCACCGGCGCGCGGGCGTTTGCGTTTGCGGCCCAGAGCGCGTGCAGGCGGATCGGTTTGCCGGTCGAGGGCGAGGTGAAGGCGATCCACTCGCTCGCCATGTCGTCGCGGCGCGCCTGCAGCTCGAGCTCCTCGGCCGTCGCCGCCGTCGGCGTGGCCTGAAAGATCCACCTGCGCTGCTGCGTCTGAAAGCGGGCGGAGCCGACCGACAGCGCCGTCGCCGCGATCACGCCGGCGGCGAGCCAGCCGCGGCGCCGGCGCATGAAGCCGAGCAGCACGGACCAGGGTGCCGAGGACAGGAAGGCGGGCATCGCCAACAGAGTCGCGGCGCAGGCAAGAAGTTCGCGCCGCGCCTCAGGTGACGACCGTCGGCACGGTGCGGCCGGTCCGCTCCCGGATGCCGGCGAGCTCGTCGGCGATGGCGACAAGCGGCGCGAGCGCCTCCTGCGCATCGACCCCTTGTCGCGCCGGATCGCTCTCGTAGCGCTCGAGGTAGACGCGCAACGTCGCCCCTTCGGTGCCGGTGCCCGACAGGCGAAAGACGATGCGCGCGTCGTCGTCGAAGCCGATGCGCAGGCCCTGGCCGGTGGTCACCGAGCCGTCGACCGGGTCGGTGTAGGCGAAGTCGTCGGCGTGGCGCACGGTCGCGACGCTGCCGTCGGGCCGGGTGAAGCGCTGCCCGGGCAGGTCGGCGAGGCGAGCGCGCAGGTCGTTCATCAAGCCGTTGGCTGCCGCCGCGTCGACGCCCTCGTGGTCGTGGCGAGAGTAGATGTCGCGGCCGAAGCGGCGCCAGTGGTCGCGCACGATCTGCTCGACCGATTCGCCCGGCCGGGAAGCGAGGATGTCGAGCCAGAACAGCACCGCCCAGAGGCCGTCTTTCTCGCGCACGTGGTCGGAGCCGGTGCCCGCGCTCTCCTCGCCGCACAGCGTGATGAGCTCAGCGTCGAGCAGGTTGGCGAAGAACTTCCAGCCGGTGGGCGTCTCGTGGCAGGCGATGCCGAGCGCGGCGGCGACGCGGTCGGCGGCCCGGCTCGTCGGCATCGAGCGGGCGATTCCCTTCAGCCCGCCCGCGTAGCCGCGGACGAGGTGCGCGTTGGCGGCGATCACCGCCAGGCTGTCGCTCGGCGTGACGATGAAATCGCGTCCGACGATCATGTTGCGGTCGCCGTCGCCGTCGCTCGCCGCGCCGAAGTCGGGCGCGTCGGCGCCGGTCATGGCGGCGACGAGGTCGGCGGCATAGGTCGGGTTCGGGTCGGGGTGGCCGCCGCCGAAATCGGTCAGCGGCACGCCGTTCGACACGCTGCCGGCCGGGGCGCCGAGGCGCCGCACGAAGATCTCCTCGGCGTAGGGGCCGGTCACGGCGTGCATGGCGTCGAAGCGCATGCGGAAGGCGCCACCCCGAAGCAGCGCGCCAATGGCCTCGAAGTCGAACAGCGACGCGAGCAGGTCGGCGTGCTCGGCGACCGGATCGAAGACCTCGACGTCGGCGCCGCCGACGCGGCTGGTGCCGAGCCGGCCGAGGTCGATGTCGTCGCCGTCCACCGTGAGCCAGCGCGCGACCCGCTCGCTCGCCTTCCACATCGCCTCGGTCAGCTTCTCCGGCGCCGGGCCGCCGTTGGCGGCATTGAACTTGATGCCGAAGTCGCCTTCAGGGCCACCGGGGTTGTGACTGGCCGACAGGATGATGCCGCCGAAGGCGCCGCGCTGGCGGATGACGCAGCTCGCCGCCGGCGTGGACAGGATGCCGTGCTGGCCGACGAGCACGCGGCCGAAGCCGTTGGCCGCCGCCATGCGCACGATGGTCTGGATGGCGCGGTCGTTGAAGTAGCGCCCGTCGCCGCCGACGACGAGCGTCTGCCCGGCGAAGCCTTCGAGCGCGTCGAAGATCGACTGCACGAAGTTCTCGAGGTAGCCCGGCTGGGCGAAGACGGCGACCTTCTTGCGCAGGCCGGAGGTGCCGGGTCGCTGGCCGGCGAAGGGGCGAGTGACGACAGTGCGTACGTTCATGCGGCGATTCTGTGCGGAGCGACGGCCGGTCGGGCGCGCGAGGGTCATCGCCAGGCACGGCAGGCGCCGACGGCATCATCCCTGCCGGAGTTGCCCGTTTCGCCCGTCTTTCCCCTCGTGGATTCTTCGAGGGCGGCGCACGGGCAATCGTGCGCCTAGGTTCGCCTCGACGGCGCGCCCGTTCGTTTGCGTCGAGCCCAGGCGAGCGCAACGGCCCCCAAGCTCATCAGTGCGAACGTGCCTGGCTCGGGCACGGGCGTGATCGCCGCCTGATAGCGAATGTTGTCGACCCCGACATAGTCGAGGTAGTCGCCCGGCGTGACAACGAGGCTCGTAATCCGGGGTGCACTGAACGACAAGGTGAACTGGCCGGTCGAAGAGCCGACGACAGTGCCGAGCAAACTGACGCCGTCGTATGCGAACAAGCGAACATCCAGAGGTGTGTCGACGCCTGCGAAATCAGCACTGAACGAACTGATCGCAGTTGCGAAGCCGATCCGAAAACTCGGGTCGCCGTTTTCGTTCGTCCAGCCGTTGAACGATCGCAGAATATTGCCGCCGACAAGGCTCGGCGTCCCCAGGGCGCCCACATCGCTGCCGGTCGCCGAAACCACCGTCAGGTCGGTGTTGGTCGCCCAGTTGCCGCTGGGAGCGCCGGCTCCGGAGAACACGTTCGGTGAAAAGACCACGCCCGCATACTGATTCGACAGCGTGGCGCCGACGGCCAGGTTGTCGAACGAAATCGTCGTGGCACCGGCCTCGATGGCGGCAAGCAGAAGCGCCGCGGCACCCAGGGAGCGAAATCGAGCATTCATCTTGTCGTTGCCCCCGATATGTAACGGATGGTTAATTGTGATTGCCTCCTGGCCCACGGCAATGCTACTTTTCGATGCGCACCGCCATCATCCCCCGGTCAAGGGGTCAGCGACTTTGCATACCACGACCTCTATAGGACTCGCCGTGACCGAGCAACCCATTCAGAAAAGCTTCAAGTCGCCGCCTTTGCTGGCGTGCTTGGTGTGCGTTGCTCTGCTTGATGCATGCGGCGGCGGTACTTCTGACAGTTCCGGCCTCACGCCGGCTACGGCGGTAGTCGATACCGTCAAGGTTGACGCCTTGACGGACGCTGCGCCGACCGATCGGCCGGCGACGCGGTTCGAGGCCGCTCGCTTCCTGACACAGGCGACGTTTGGACCCAGCGACTACGACATAGAGGTCGTGATGAAGCTCGGCTATGGCGCCTGGATCGATCGCCAGTTCGCCCTGCCCGCGACATCGCATCGCGCCTACTGGGAAGCTGCCGATGCGGCCGTCAAGGCCGCCGATCCACTGTCCAAAGGGGCCAATCAGGATCAGGTCTGGGAATCTTTCTGGGGTCAGGCGCTGAACGGCCAGGATCAGTTGCGCCTGCGCGTTGCTTATGCGCTCTCGCAGATCTTCGTGATCTCCGCGGTCGATGGCAGCGTGGGCAACCAGCCGCGGGCACTCGCAGACTGGCTCGACATGCTCGGCAACGACGGACTCACGACCTATCGGGAGCTGCTGGAGTCGGTCGGCCTTCATCCCCTGATGGGAATCTACCTCTCCTGGCTGAAGAACCAGAAGGCCGATCCGGCTTCCGGCCGGCATCCGGACCAAAACTTCGCCCGCGAGTCGATGCAGCTGTTCTCGGTCGGAGTCGTCAAGCTCAACCCCGATGGAACACAAGACCTGAGCACCGGCAGGGCGGTGGAGACTTATGGGCCGAGCGATGTCGCCGGGCTCGCAAATATCTACACAGGCTACAGCTGGGCCTGCAGTGCGCGAAACAGCTCGTGCTTCCTGAATGGCAGCACGGGCGGTGTCGCCGATCCCGATCGCTACATCAAGCCGATGGTGCCGTACCCGCAGTACCACAGCACCGAATCGAAAGCCTTTCTCGGCAAGACCATCCCTGCGCAGACGACTTCGGACCCTGTGGGCGACCTCAAGGTCGCCTTCGACACGCTTGCGGCGCATCCGAACACGGCGCCCTTCATCAGCCAGCAGCTCATCCAGCGTCTCGTCACCAGCAACCCCAGCCCGAGATACGTGGGCGACGTGGCCGGGGTCTTTGCAAACAACGGCAGCGGCGTTCGTGGTGATCTGAAGGCGGTGGTCAAGGCGATCCTGATGCACCCGGAAGCGCGTCTGCAGTCCCAAACCGAAGGGAAGGTGCGCGAACCCGTGCTCAGGCTGTCGGCCTATCTGCGCGCCTTCCCGCACAAGTCGGAGACGGGCCGCTTCAAGGTCGGCAACACCGACTCGGTTGCAACCTCGCTCGGCCAGACGCCGCTGCGCTCGCCGTCGGTCTTCAACTTCTATCGCCCGGGCTATGTGCCGCCTGGCACAGTCACCGAGGCCGCGGGCCTCGTGGCGCCGGAGTTGCAGCTCGTCAACGAGACCAGTGTCTCGGCCTGGGTCAATTACATGCGTGACAACCTCACGAGCGGGGTTGGCCAGTTCAACGGCACCGTCGACGGCGTCGTCCTCAACCGGCGCGATCTGCAGCGGGATTGGTCCGCCGAGCTGACGCTGGCATCGAGCCCCGTGGACCTTGTCAAGTCGGTCACCGATCGGTTGATGTACGGCCTTGCAAAAGACGATCTGCGCACTTTGATCGCCGGCGCCATCGCCAAGATCACGATCCCCGTGCTGAACTCGACCGGCACCAACCAGGCAGCGGTCGACGCCGCCAAGCGAGCGCGTGTCAACGCCGCGGTGCTCTTGACGCTCGCATCGCCAGAATTCCTGACTCAGAAGTGAGCGCCGGAGCCAAGATGAAAACCCTGCACAACGCCTCCCGCCGACTCTTCCTGCACAAGAGCGCGGCCATGACTGCGGTGGTCGGCAGCGCTGCGCCCCTGGCGTTGAACCTAGCCGCACTCGGCTCGGCCGCGGCCCAGTCGGCGAACGACTACCGCGCCATCGTCTGCGTCTTCCTCTACGGTGGCAACGACTCGTTCAACATGGTGCTGCCGACCGACGCAGCTTCATGGAACGCCTACACCACAACCCGAAACCAGGCGCCGGATCCCATTGCGCTTCTTGCCGCTGGCACCGCGCCGAATGCGGCGGCGGCAGCAGGTTCGCCGGCGCGTCTCGGCGGCATCCTGCCGATCTCGCCGCTCAATCCTCAGAGCCGGAGTTTCGCCCTGCATCCGCTGCTCGGCGCGGTACAGAAGCTTTTCGACACCGATAAGCGCCTTGCGATCCTTGCGAACGTCGGTCCATTGATCATGCCGACCACCAAGGCGCAGTACGCGCAGGACACGTATCCGAAGCCGCTGCGCCTGTTTTCCCACAACGACCAGCAGAACACCTGGCAGGCGCTTGGGCCGGAAGGCACAACACGCGGCTGGGGCGGCCGCATTGGCGACATCCTCGCCGCATCCAACTCGCGCGCCTTGTTCACGGCGATTACCGCCGGCGGCAATGCGGTGTTTCTCGACGGCAATGTCGTCCGTCAATACGGCGTGTCGACGACGGGTGCAGTCCCGTTCGGCCTGGATGCCAACGGCAGGGTCTACGGTTCGACGGATGTGGGGGTGGCACTCCAGCGCATCGTCACGAGCACCCGAACTGGCCATCCCTTCGATGCCGACCTCGTGACAGTGGCGCAGCGCGCGATCGACGCCGAGCAGGCCTTGCGGACCGCGTTGCGCCCGCCGAGCGACTCGTTGTTCGGCACCGCCCCGGCAGCCGGTGCCTACAACGCGGCCAACGATCCCAAGCTGCGCTACCTCAATCCGCTCACCGGGCTGGACGCGGCGAACAGCCTGGCGCAGCAGTTCCAGGTCGTTGCACGGTTGATCGACGCCGGTATGCGCGGAGCCAGCGGGGCGAAGCGGCAGGTCTTCTTCGTCAGCTTGGGCGGCTTTGATACGCACGACTTTCAGAACCGCAATCAGGCCGTGCTGATGGCCCAGCTCGCGCATGGACTGAAGTACTTCGACGCGACGCTTTCCGGACTCGGTGCGCTGAACCAGGTGACGACGTTCACCGCCAGTGATTTCGGGCGGACGTTCACCAGCAATGGCGACGGCACCGATCACGGCTGGGGCAGCCATCACTTCGTCATGGGCGGCGCGGTCAAGGGCGGCGATCTTTATGGCGCGTTCCCAATGCTCGGTCTTAAAAACGCGGCCAACAACAACTTCGACAGCAGCCCCGATCAACTGGGCAATGGCAGCCTGTTGCCCAAGACCTCGGTCGACCAGCTGGGGGCGACGCTGGCCGGCTGGTTCGGACTTTCGACGACCGATGCGCTCTCGATCTTCCCGAACCTCTCCAATTTCCCGGTCACACAACGAAACCTGGGATTCTTCGCCTAAGACGCGTCGCCAGGCCTGAAACGGGATCTGCAAGCCGCTCAGGAAGCAAGCGCGGCGCCGCTGACTCGAGCCACTCGGAAAACTTCAGAGGCGGCCGCGCACATAGGCGTGCGCGGACCCTGCCGTCTTGAAGATG
>CAXSEJ010000016.1:0-3126 GCA_964236395.1 uncultured Rhizobacter sp. | reverse complement strand
GGGGCAGCCGAGGCCGCTTTCAGGCCATCTCGCCCAAAAGCTCAGCCTTGCGCTCCGCAAGCTGAGTGGCCAGGCCGGCGAGATCCATCTTCGCCTTGCGGCATTTCGGGAACATTTCTTCCTCTTCTTCCTCGACGTGGTGGTCGATGTACTCGCCCAGCACCTTGAGCTTGGCGTCGTAGTGATCGTCGTCGGGGTCTGCCGCCTCGATCTGGGCGATCAGGTCCTTGGCCGAGGCGTGCTCGACGTCTGCCTCGTCCATGAGGTCTTCTTCGACGTCGGCTTCACGAGCGGCCGGGTAGAAGATCTCCTCTTCGATCTGGGCGTGCACCGTGACGAGCATGCAGATCTTGTCAGCGAGCTCCTTGCGCTCGCTGGCATCGGCTTCAGCCTTGGCGAGCTTTTCGTACTGCTTGAACAGCCGATGCACTTCCGTATGGTCTCGCTGCAGCAACACGGTTGCGTCCTTCTTGGCTGCACTGGCCGTGGCAGGGGACTTTTTCGCGGGCGCCTTTTTTGCAGTAGCCATGAATCCTCCTCATCGCGCGAGATTGCGCGGCAGTGAGCGTATCAGCAGCCGATCGAAGCTCGCCCGTCAGCCTTGAACCGCCTTGCCCGGCGCCGGACAGGCTCAAGCCGGTTTCACGCTCAGGAACTCCCGCCGGTAGGCCGCGCCGAGCTTCATGGCCGTTGTCGGATCGAGCTCGGCCTCGAGCCGAGGGTAGAGATCCGCTTCCTCGTCTTGTTTGGCGTGCTGCAGGACCACCGCCTTCAGTTCCTGCGCCTTCTCGAGCCAGCCGGCGCTGCCTTTGTCGTCGGCCATGTCGAGGACCGCATTCATGACCTTGGCATGTGCCTGGTCGAGGTAGAGCTTGTCCGATTCGCTTTGAAGCCCGTACATGGCAAGCGCCGGGTAGATGACGTTTTCCTCGGCCACGCAATGCGCCGTGAGCAGCAGCCCCAAGCGGCGAAAACGCTGCTGCCGAATGTCCAGCGGACTGTCTGCGTTCGCCAGCACGGCGTCGAAAGCGGCCTCGATCAGCGTGTGGTGACTCTTGATGAACTCCAGCCAGTCGTCGGCCATGCGCTCGGTGGCTTCGATCGGATCGCGCATCGCCTGCAGCGAGCTGGGGGCTTCGCCGGATTCGGTTTTCTTGCGGGTGGTCATGGGCTGCCTTTCGTTGTGGGGTCAAACGCGCGGCGGATCGGTTTCGCGCGCAAAGTGGCGCGGGCCGGCCAGCAAGGTGATGAGGGTCGTGGCCGCTTCCGCCGCGTTCGGCATCAGCAGCAGACCGGGGTCCGCGCCACCGTCCGGCAGGGTCCGGGGCAACGCCGCGGCGTCGATCAGCTCGCTTGTCTCGCCCAGGCCGACGATGGTCTTGCAATGGCGATATTGGTCCTTCACAAACTCCCGTGCCTGACCATAGACGGCCAGCGCACTGTCTTCGGCCGGCACCACGACGGCATCCCAAAGCACCGAGGGCGCGGTTTCCATCGTCACCTCGACGTCGATCGGCGCTCCCGACGAGGGCTGCACCCGGCCGAGGCGAGCGCCGATGAAGCGGGGAACCGCGCCGGCGTCGGCAAGCGCCGCGTGGACCTGGCGAAGCGACGCGGCATCGATGCCGTCGGCAACGAGCAGCGCCACCTTGCGCGCCTTGATGCTGCCGTCGCCGGGGCGTGCCAGCAGCGACAGCGCTGCAGACATCGTCACTTCCGGGGCGGTCGGCGTCTCGAGCACGCGTGGCTGATTCGGCGGCACGGCGATGCCGATACCGGCGGCCACCGCTTCGGCCAGCTCGGGCGATGCATTGGCGATCATCGAGATCACCCGCTCGCGGATTGCCTGCACCCCGACCTTGGTGAGCTCGAAGCGAAACGCGCCGATGATGTGGTTCTTCTCGGCTCGGGACTGGCTGTCGAAGAAGAGCGTGGCTTGCGTGAAGTGGTCGGCGAACTTCTCGGGCTTGCCGCGCACCTTGTCTTCCATGACCGGCTCGGGGAAGCTCACGAAGCCGCGCATGCCGGCCTGGAACGGGCAGCCGCCACCGAGCGAGTTCGGCTCGTAGGCCACGCGCCCACGCGGGATGGCCTGGCGGTGGATGCCGTCGCGTTGGTTGTTGTGAACCTGCGTCACGGAAGCGTTGATCGGGATCTCGTGGAAATTGGGCCCACCCAGACGACTGAGCTGGGTGTCGAGGTAGGAGTGATGGCGGCCTTGCAGCAGCGGGTCGTTGCTGGTGTCGATGCCCGGGATCATGTTGCCGGTTCCGAACGCCACCTGCTCGGTCTCCGAGAAGAAGTTGTCCGGGTTGCGGTTGAGCACCATGCGCCCGACGGGGCGCACCGGCACCAACTCTTCGGGGATCAGCTTGGTGGCATCCAGCACGTCGAAGCTGAAGCGCTCGGCCTCCTCATCGGTGAAGACCTGCAGGCCGAGCTCGTACTCCGGGTAAGCGCCCCCTTCGATGGCTTCCCACAGGTCGCGCCGATGGAAGTCGGGGTCGGCCCCGTTGATCTTGACGGCTTCGTCCCAGGCGACCGAGTGCGTGCCGGCCACCGGGCTCCAGTGGAATTTCACGAAGCGCGACTCGCCGTCGGCATTGACCAACCGGAAGGTGTTGACGCCGAAACCCTGCATGGTGCGGTAGCTGCGCGGAATCGCCCGGTCGGACATGAGCCACATCAGCATGTGGGTCGACTCCGGCATCAGAGACACGAAGTCCCAGAAGGTATCGTGAGCGCTGGCCGCCTGCGGCATGGCGTTGTGCGGCTCCGGCTTGACGGCGTGCACCAGATCCGGGAACTTCATCGCGTCCTGGATGAAGAACACCGGGATGTTGTTGCCGACGATGTCCCAGTTGCCTTCGTCGGTGTAGAACTTGACGGCAAAGCCGCGCACGTCGCGGGCCAGGTCGAAGGAGCCGCGCTCGCCGGCAACGGTCGAGAAGCGCACGAACACCGGCGTGCGCTTGCCGGCTTCCGTAAAGGGCGCCGCCTTGGTGATCGGCGAGAGGTCCTGGTAGCTCTCGAAGTAGCCATGAGCCGCCGAACCACGGGCATGGACGATCCGCTCGGGAATGCGCTCGTGGTCGAAGTGGGTGATCTTCTCGCGGAGGATGAAGT
>CAXSEJ010000015.1:1257-20726 GCA_964236395.1 uncultured Rhizobacter sp. | reverse complement strand
GAACATGATGAGCAGGCCGAACGGCAGCGTCCAGGTCAGGTGGGCGCCGAGGCCGCTGCTGAAGAGGCCGAGCGAGGTCGTGAAGCCCGCCAGCGTCTCGGTGGCGCCGACGGCCTCGAGCAGCCACTTGAGGCCGGCGTCGATGAGGCGGAACTGCAGGCCGATGCCGAGCGAGACGATGATCGACGGCATGATCAGGCTGGCCACGGTCACGTAGAACAGCACGTCGGCGCCGACCAGCTTCTTGCGAAACGCGAGGCCGGCCGAGAGCGAGAGCAGCACCGTCAGCAGCATCACCACGACGCCGAGGGCGGCCGAGCGACGCAGCGCGGCGCCGATGTCGACGACGCCGAGCCCCTGCCAGAGCTTGCCGTACCAGTGCAGCGACAGGCCCCGCATCGGGAACGTGAGGCCGCCGCCGGGGCCCTGGAAGCTCAGCACGAAGATCGTGATCACCGGGCCGTAGAGGAACAGCACGAAGACCGTGAAGACGAGCGCCAGCGGCCAGAAGCCCGGCCGCCGCGGCTCGCCCGCACGGCCAGCCACCTCAGAGCTCCCGGCGCAGGTCGACGAGGCGGTTCAGCGCCACGATGATCATCAGCACCACCGCCAGCAGCACGACGGCGTTGGCAGCGGCGAGCGGGAACTGCAGGTAGGAGGTCTGCACCTGGATGATCTTGCCGACCGAGGCGATCTGCTGGCCGCCCATCACGCCGACGGTGACGAAGTCGCCCATGACGATGGTGATGACGAAGATCGAGCCGATGAGGATGCCCGTCCGCGACAGCGGCACGACCACGTTCCAGAGCGTCTGCCAGGCCGTGGCGCCGGCGTCGTCGGCGGCCTCCAGCAGCGAGCGGTCGATGCGCATCATCGAGTTGAAGATGGGCACGAGCATGAACATCGTGTAGAGGTGGACGAAGGTCAGCACCACGGAGAAGTCGGAGAACAGCAGCCACTCGACCGGCTGCTCGACGAGGCCGGCGCCCAGCAGCCCCTGGTTGACGAGGCCGTTGCGGCCGAGCAGCGGCAGCCACGAGATCATGCGGATGACGTTCGAGGTCCAGAACGGGATCGTGCAGACGATGAAGAGCAGCGTCTGCATCGCCGCTGAGCGCACGTGGAAGGCGAGGAAGTAGGCGAGGGCGAAGCCGAGCACCAGCGTCACCGCCCAGGTCGCGAGCGAGAAGCGCAGCGTCGACCAGTAGGTCTTCAGCGTGACGCAGGGCTCGGCCAGGTTCGAGCAGCCGGCGAAGATCGACGCGTAGTTGTCGAAGGTGAAGCCGGGCACGAGCTCGTAGTCGCTCGTCGGCCACAGGCTCACGGCCGCGACCAGGACCAGCGGCGCGACGAAGAAGAACGCGAACACGGCCGCGAACGGCAGCGCCTGCAGCCAGGCCGGCGGACCGGCCTGAACCCTCGCCCTCATCCGCTCACGCGGCGACGAACTCGTTCCACTTCTGGACCATGTAGGTGTTCTCGTCCATCAGCGCGTTCCAGCAGGCGATGGCGCCCATGCGCTGCTCGTAGGAGCCGCCGTCGCGGATGGCGCCGGCCTTGGCGAGCAGGTCGCCGTTGGGCGACTTGATGTCCTGCGACGCGGGCTTGCCCTCCATCCAGTAGGCCCACTCGTAGGCTTCCATCTTCGCCTTCGCCGTCTCGAGCACGGCCGAGTAGTAGCCCTGGCGGTTGAGGTAGGCGCCGGCCCAGCCGTCGAGGAACCAGTTGATGAAGACGTAGGCCGCGTCGAGCTTCTTGCCGGAGAGCGTGCTCGGCAGGCCGAAGCCGGCGGCCCAGGCGCGGTAGCCCTCCTTCAGCGGCTGGAAGGTGCACGGGATGCCCTTCACGCGCACGGCGGTGACGGCCGGCGACCACATCGACTGGATCACGACCTCGCCCGAGGCCATCAGGTTCACGCTCTCGTTGAAGTCCTTCCAGAGCGAGCGGAACTGGCCCGCCTTCTTCGCCTCGATCAGGGTCTTGATCGTGAGGTCGATCTCCTTCCTGGTCATGTTCCCCTTGTCGGGGTACTTGTAGAGGCCCTTGGCCTCCACGACCATCGCCGCGTCCATGATGCCGATCGACGGGATGTTGAGGATCGCGGCCTTGCCCTTGAACTCGGGGTTGAGCAGCTCGGCCCACGAGGTGATCGGCCGCTTGATGAGGTCGGGCCGGATGCCCAGCGTGTCGGCGTTGTAGACGGTCGGGATGAGGCTCATCCACTGCGTCGGCGCCTTGGCGAAGGCCTTCGACTTCTCGCCTTCGAGGTAGATCACCTTCTTCGGCGCCGTGCCCTGTTCGCCCACCGCCTTGCCCGCGACCATGCCGGTGGTGAAGAGCGTGGTGATCTTGTCGGCGTTCTTGATCTTCCTGGTGTCGATGCCCTTGAGGTTGCCCGTCGGCACGATCTTCTTCAGCGAGAAGTACTCGGTGTCGAGCAGGTCGAAGCTGTTCGGCGAGGTGACGGCGCGCTTGGTCACCTCGTCGGTGTTGACGGCCACGTACTGGATCTCGATGCCGGTGTCGGCCTTGAACTTCTCGGCGATCGTCTTGTCCTGGTTGACGGCCGTGCCGAGGTAGCGCAGCACCACCGTCTCCTGGGCGTGGATGGCCGGAAAGACGCCGGCGGCGAGGATGCCGGCCGTGCCCTTGAGCAGGGTGCGGCGGCTGGAATGGTCGTGGCTCATCGGAAATCTCCTCAGGGGTGATGGGTGCCCGCTCAGGCGGCGAGCGGGTGGATGTCGTTGGCGGCCCAGTGCGCCGAGGCCGTGTCGCCGGGGTGCCAGGGCGCCACGTCGAAGGCGGCCTCGGCGAGCATGACGGTGAGCTCGGCGCCGAGCTCGCTGGCCAGCGTGACGAGCACGTGCGTGCCCTGGTACTCGACGCCGCGCACGGTGGCCGGCAGCACGTTGGCCGCGGCCGGCAGCGGCGCGCGGCTCAGCTTCGTCTTGTCGGCGCGCACGGCGACGAGGCCGCCGCTGGCCGCCGGGATGACGTTGTGGCCGCCGATGAAGCGGGCCACGAACTCGGTGCGCGGCGCATTGAAGACCTCGTGCGGCGAGCCCTGCTGCTCGATGCGGCCGGCGTTCATCACGACGACGACATCGGCCAGCGCCATGGCTTCCTCCTGCGAATGGGTGACGTGCACGAAGGTCATCGACAGCTTGGTCTGCCACTCCTTCAGCTCGGCGCGCATGCGGATGCGCAGGAACGGATCGAGCGCCGACAGCGGCTCGTCGAGCAGCAGCACCTTGGGCTCGTTGATGAGGGCGCGCGCCAGGGCGACGCGTTGCTGCTGCCCGCCCGAGAGCTCGGCCGGCTTCCTCTGCGCCAGCGCGGCGAGGGAGACGCGGTCGAGCAGCTCGCGGGCGCGGGCGTGGCGGTCGGCCTTGGCGACGCCCTTCATCTTCAGCGCGAAGGCGACGTTGTCGAGCGCACTCAGGTGCGGGAACAGCGCGTAGCTCTGGAACATCATCGCCGTGCCGCGCTCGGCGGCGGGCAGGTCGGTGATGTTGCGGGCGCCGAGCAGCACGTCGCCGGCACTCACCGTCTCGTGGCCGGCGACCATGCGCAGCGTCGTCGTCTTGCCGCAGCCGGAGGGCCCCAGCAGGCAGCAGTAGCGGCCGCCGGCGATCTTCAGGTCGATGCGGTCGACCGCGACGGTGGCGCCGTACTGCTTGACGAGGTGGACGAGCTCGAGGTCGGGGCTGTTCATGGCGGTGCGCTCCTCGTTCGCAAGTCGTGCGCCAGCCGCATCTTGCCAGCCGCGCCCTGATTGGTGCCGAGCGCACCGGCGTGATGCGTCGTGATGCCGTCCCCGGTGGCGAGAGAAGGAACTCGCCGCTGGACCGGGCCGAAGTCGAATGCTAAGGTCCGACGCGTTCGACAGCCAGCGAGTGACCTTCGTGCACCCCGGCTTCGCTCGGCGACGCGAATCGACCCACGGCCAGATGCAACAACTCATAGAACACGCCCTCGGTGAAGGCGCGACTCGAGGGGCCGAAGCCTCCGTCGTCGCCACCCGCACCGTGGTCGCCGTTCGCCTGTTGCTGGCAGAACTCGCGGCCCTGATCGGTGAGCGGGCTGCCGGCGCGTTGTACGGGCGCGGTCTGCACCTGGCCAGGGCGGCCTTGCCGCGCCCGCCGCCGGGCCCTGCCACCCACGACGAGCTGCTCGCGCCGCTGCACAAGGAGCTCGCGTCGCGCCCGTCCAGCGAAGCCCAGCGGGGGAGCCGTGCTCTCCTGAGCGCCCTCGTCGACCTGCTCGTGTCCTTGATCGGCGAGCCCCTCAGCCACCGACTCCTAACCAAAGCCTGGGCGCCACGGGCAGATGCTCCCGTCGCTCGGCACACGCACATATGAACAACGAAAAGGTGGCCATCCGGCAGCTTCCGACCGGCATTCCCGGGCTCGACTCCCTGCTCGGAGGCGGCGTCGCCGAGTTCTCGTTCAACGTGATCGCGGGCGCACCGGGCAGCGGCAAGACCACGCTGGCCCATCAGATGATGTTCGCCCTGGCCACCCCCGAGCGCAAGGCGCTCTTCTTCACGCTGCTCGGCGAGCCGGCCCTGAAGATGCTGCGCTACCAGCAGCAGTACCGCTTCTTCGACCCGGCGATGGTCGATGCGACGGTTCGCTTCATCAACCTCGGCGACGAGGTGATGAAGGGTGACTTCGAAGCCGTCCTCGCCGCCATCGTCCGGGAGATCGAAGCGTTCGAGCCGGGCCTGGTCTTCGTCGACTCCTTCCGCTCGCTGGCCCAGGCGGCGCAGCACACCGGCCAGGGCGGTGCGGTCATGCAGGACTTCGTTCAAAGGCTCGGCATGGTGCTGACCAGCTGGCAGGCGACCACGTTCCTGATCGGCGAGTACACCTCGGCTGCCTGCGAAGTGAGCCCGATCTTCACGATCGCGGACGGTGTCCTGTTCCTGATGCAGAGCCTGCACGGCAACTCGATGGTCCGCAAGCTCCAGGTCGTCAAGTCGCGCGGCCAGGCGACGATTCCGGGGCTGCACACCTTGCGGATCAGCGAAGACGGTGTGCAGATCTTTCCGCGCACGCTGTTCCAGCTGGGCCAGCTGGGCCAGCTGGGCGCCAGGGCGGCTGCTGCACCGACGGCCAGCAAGCGACCTCCCCTCCGCATGGGCGTGCCCGTGCTCGACGAGATGATGGGCGGCGGGCTGCCCGCCGGTTATTCGCTGCTGGTCGCCGGTCCATCGGGCTCGGGCAAATCGATCCTGGCAACGTCGTTTCTCGAAGAAGGTGCCCGGGCCGGCGAAAAAGGCGTCGTGGCCGCGTTCGAGAGGAGCCTGGGCCAGTCTCACAACGCCCGCCTCGACAAGCTCGTCGAAGCCGGCCAGGTCGGGGTCATCGATACCCGGGCGCTCGACCTGTCGATCGACGAGACGCTCCATCAGCTGGCCGAGATGATCCAGACGACCGGCGCCACCCGCGTGGTGATCGACTCGCTGTCGGGCTTCGAGCTGGCGCTGGCCCCGACCTTTCGCGAAGATTTCCGCGAATCGCTGCACCGCATGGTGACGGTGCTGACCAACCAGGGTGCCACGGTCGTCATGGTCTCCGAGCTCGAAGACCGCTACAGCGATCTGCGGTTCAGCCCCTACGGCACCGCCTTTCTGACCGATGCCATCATCGTCCAGCGCTACGTCGAGCTCGACGGCGAGCTCAAGCGCGTGATGGCCGTCGTCAAGCTGCGCAACAGCCGGCACAGTCATGCCTTGCGGCTGTACGACGTGACCGATGCAGGCATACAGATTTCCGACCCGCGGCCCGACATGGACGCTCTGCTGACGGGCCACCCGCGAACGGTGATCAAAGGTTCTCTGCCATCCTAGGAGGCTCGTGCTCATGCAAGTCGAGGGGGCGGAAAGCAGCGGCGCACTGCCGGGCGAATCAGAGGCAGCACGAGCGGTTTCCCTCGCCGAGCGCGAGGCCGCCCTGCGCCTTCGCGAAGAGGCCGTGCGGCAACGAGAAGACGCCTATCGCCTGGTCGATCTGGCCATGACGCAGCTCGCCGCCCGGAACGCCGACCTGATCGAGGCCAACGAGAAACTGGTGCTCGCGACGCTCGCCGCGCAGGAGCTGCGCGAAGCAGCGCAGCTGGCGCGTCGGCGCCAGGACGAATTCCTGGCCATGCTCGCGCACGAGCTGCGCAATCCCCTGGCGCCGATCAGTTCGGCCGTGGAGGTGCTGACCCGCCTCGATGGCAGGCCGGCGCCGAGCTCCGTGCTCGACATCGTTCGTCGCCAGGTCAGGCACCTGGTCCGGCTGGTCGACGATCTGCTCGATGTCTCGCGGGTCACCGAGGGCAAGGTGCTCTTGCAGCGGCAGACGACCGCGGTCGCCGACTTCGTCGGCCAGGCGGTCGAGACCTGCCGCGCCGACATCGAAGCAAGGCGGCATCGTCTCGACGTGGACTGCGGTACGGAGCCCGTCTTCGTCGACGGCGACCCGGTCCGACTCACCCAGATCGTCACCAACCTGCTCCAGAACGCCGCCAAGTACACGGCCGATGGCGGCGACATTTCGGTGCGGGTGCGCCGGCACGGAACGCAGGTCGAGATCCGCGTTCGCGACAACGGCGCCGGGATCACCGCCGAGGCGCTCCCGCATGTCTTCGAGCTGTTCGTTCAGGACGAGCGGCCGCTGAGCCGGGCTCAAGGCGGGCTGGGCATCGGCCTGACGGTCGTGCAGAGGCTTGCGCAGATGCATGGCGGCACCGTCCACGCGCGCAGCGCGGGCCGCGGTCTGGGCAGCGAATTCACCGTCAGCCTGCCTGCGGTCGAAAGGTATCGGGCGAAGAACGTGGCGCCGCTCGCCGCCGCGGTCCTGGCCCCGGTGCCGGCACGCGTCCTGATCGTCGAAGACAACGCCGACGCCGCCTACGCCCTGGCCGAGCTGCTGCGCCTGTCCGGACACGAGGTCGAGATCGCAGCGGACGGGCCCAGCGGCGTCGAGCGGTTCACGGCGCGGTCGCCGGAGGTCGTCTTGTGCGACATCGGGCTTCCGGGACTGGATGGCTACGAGGTCGCAGCGCGGATTCGCGCCATGGCCCAGGGGCGAAGACCGGCGTTGATCGCGCTCAGTGGCTACGGCGGCCCTGCGAACGTGGAACGCGCTCTGCTCGCCGGCTTCGACCACCACGTCGTCAAGCCCGGCAACACCGAAGCGATCCTGCGCCTGATCGACGCCGCCATGCGCCGGGAAGACTGGACGACGACCGCGCACGGGCAGCTGACCACCAGCCATGGGTCCTTGATCGAGAACGATCGGCGCCGGCCAGCCGGCGGCTGAAACCTTTCGAGCGGGCGTCTCAGCGCGGCGCGGCCGGCACGAAGCTGAGCGTGTGCACCGGCGCGCCGGGCAACAGCGGCGAGGCCCGGCCGGCGACCCAGTCCGCGTGGCCGGCGAGGAAATACGGGCTCAGCGGATGGCCGCTCTGCCCGCCCGGCATCGTGAACACGCCGCTCGCTTCCCGGCCCGGCGAGACGACCAGCCGCTCCGACTGGCCGAAGTCGGGCGCCGCCACGCGCGGCATGTGGTTGTCGCCGGCGATCGGATCGGCCGGCGCGGCGAGCCAGCGCATGCCGAAGGGCAGTGCCGCGGCGAGCGGATGGGCGATGCGCGCGGTGTTGCGCCGGCCCCAGGCGGCCCGGGCGAGCGGCAACCCGTCCTTGTCGATCTCGGCGATGGCGTCGTCGATGGCGGCGAGCTGCACGGCGCGCCAGCTCGCGCTGCCCACCGGCAGCCAGCCGGCCGGCTGCTCGTCGAGCAGCCGCGCGATCACCGCCGGCCAGCGCGGCGTGGCGCGGGCGAAGCTCGCCTGCCGGTGGGCGGCGCGCAGCGCGTCGTCGACCTGGCCGAAGAGGCGCTGGTAGAGGCTGGCGACGAAGGCGCGCGTCAGCCGGTAGGCGACCGAATCGGTGCTCGCCCGGCCGGTCCACCCGCTCTCGAGCAGGCGCCTGAACTCGGCCCGGCGGGGTGACGCGGCCGGGTCGTCGCCGACCAGCGCCTGCAGCGCGCGGTCGCGCCACGGCGCCAGGTAGAGCGCGCGGTCGTCGAGGACGGCGCCGTGCAGGCCGGCTTCGTCGACGGCCGGGCCGAGGGCGGCGACGCCGTCGCGCAGCTGCCGTTGCCGCGCGCCCAGGTCGGCACCGCCGTCGCCGATCGCGGCGTAGCCGGCACCGGCGAGCTGGCGCGCGTTGGCGGTGACGATCTGGCCGGTGCCCGGGTCGCCGAGCGCGGGGTGGGCGGCCGGCACGGCCAGCGACGTCCAGCCGGGCGAGGCGGCCGAAGCGGCGGCCGCCGGGAACGTCGAGGCCCAGGTCGCGACCCGCCCGGGCAGCGCGCCGGCGATCGTCCAGCCGATGTGGCCGGCGGCGTCGGCCACGACCATGTTCTGCGCCGGAAAACCGGCGCGCTGACCGAGGCCGAGCGCCTCGGCGGCGGTCGCAGCGCGCTCGAGCTGGAACGGCACGGTGTTGACCGCGCCGGAATCGTGCGCCACCCAGTGCACGGCGTAGCGCCGGCCGTCGCGCGACCACACCGGGCCGAACGCCGTCTCCTCGACGGTCAGCATTTCGTCATCGCCACCGGCGACGACCAGCTTCTCCTCGACCTTGCGCAGCACGCCCCAGTTGCCGCCAGCCATCGCGTAGCGGTCGGGGCCCCGCGGGTCGAAGCCGAGCTCGAGCAGCTCGAGGTAGGCGCCGTAGCTGTTGGTGAGGCCCCACGCCACCTGGCCGTTGCTGCCGACGACCACGGCCGGCGCACCCGGCAGCGTGACGCCGACGACGCGCCGCGGCGGCGCGCCGGGCGACTCGATCTCGAGCGCCGCGCGGTACCAGAGGTTGGGCAGGCGCAGCGTGAGGTGCATGTCGTTGGCGAGGATCGCCACGCCGCTCCTGCTGCGCGTGCCGGCGACGACCGCGTTGTTGCTGCCCACCTCGGCGTTGCCGGCGTCGTGCAGCGATGCGACCTTCGCCTTCGCCGGCTTGCCGAACCAGGCCGGCGCCCCGGCGGGCGTCGGCGCCGGCGGCTCGTCGATGGCGGCGTCATCGAGCGGCGCGTCGTGGCTCGTCGCGGCCGGCAGCAGGAATGCGAGCTGCGCCGGCGTCGTGCCGTGGTCCCGGAGCCAGCCGCGCGAGAACACGCGGTGCAGCTGATCCTCCTGCAGGTCGAAGTACATCGCCCAGATGACGAGCAGGGTGTCTTCGGCGCGCCAGGGCCGTGGCGCGGAGCGAAGCACGGCGTACTCGAATGGCCGCGCACCGAGCCCCGCCAGGCCGGCGTTGGCACCGGCGGCGTAACGGTCGAGCAGCACCCGGTCGGCCTCCGGCAGGGCGGCCAGCGCGGCGCCGACGCGGGCGCCGAAACGGTGAATGCGGCGCTCGCGATCGACCGGCAGCAGCGTCTTGCCGAGCAGCGCGGCGAGCTCGCCGGTGGCGGCGCGGCGCAGCAGGTCCATCTGGAAGAAGCGCTCCTGGGCGTGAACGTAGCCGGTGGCGAAGGCGATGTCGGCGCGGTCGCCGGCGCGGATCGTCGGCACGCCGAGGGCGTCGCGCGCCACCGTGACCGGCGCCCGCAGGCCGGCCGCCGCGACCTGGCCGTCGAGGCGCGGCAAGCTGGCCCGCATGAACGCGTGGGCGCCTAGCGCCGCTGCGAGCACGACGGCGACGAGCAGCCCGAGCGCGGCTCCGAACCTGCGGCCTGCCCGAACCGGACTTCGTGGTGCCTTCGCCATCGCGGCATTTTGTCGGCGTTCGGGTCGGCGACCCGGCGAGCGCCGCGCTGGCGCTGGCGCGAGGCCGGCACAAGCCGGCGCGAGGCCGGCGCGCTAGCCGCCGGTCTTGACCGCGAGCCGGTTGTCGACCGAGGTCACGCCGTCGATACGGCGCGCGATGTCGGCGGCCTTGTCGGCCTGGGCCCGGCTGTCGAGGGTGCCCTTCAGCACGACGGCGCCGCCATCGGTGTCGACGTCGATGCTCAGGCCCTTGACGTCGACATCGACGAGGAAGGCGGCCTTCACCTTGGCCGTGATCGCCGCGTCGGCGAGCTGGGCCCCGGCCTTCGCCAGGGCACCGCTCGCGCTCCGCACCGCACCCGGCGTCTTCGCCTCCACGTCGGTGGTGAGGTTCGAGGCGGCGGTGCCGAGCCGGCCGGCGGCACGGGCGGCGTCGGACGCGGCCTGCTGCAGTGTGGCCTTCGCCTCCGGCGTGACGCCGAGCGTGGTGGTGGTCGTGGTGGTGGTGCTGGTGCCGGTGCTGGTGCCGGTGCTGGTGCTGGTGCCCTCAGGCGTCTGCACCGTGGTTCTTCGCTGCTCGCAGGCGACGAGGGCTGCGGCGGCGACAACGGCGATCGGCCAAAAGCGGTGCGCAGTCATGGGTCCGCCGTGTCGTCTCGTCAGGGTGCGCCCGGCTCGTCCGCGGCCTCGTCGGGTGGCTTGGGCGTATCGGAAGCGTGGTGCTCCATGTGGGTCTTCTTGCCGGGCTGCGGCTTCACGTCGGCGCCCGGCGCGATCTCTTCGCCGCGGTGCTTCTTTTCCTGCTGGACCTTCTTGTCGTGGGCGACGTTGCGCGGATCGGTCATGGAGCGGTCTCGTTCATGAAAAGCCGCATTGTCGGCTCGGCGCCGGCAGCTCGGGTCGGACAAGGCCAGCTTGTCCTGCGGACGATGCCGATGTCGCCGCGACGGCTCACTCGCCCGCGTCGGCGCGGGCGAGGCAGCGCTTGTGGCGCTCGTCGACGCGGCGCGCGAACCACTCGGTGGTCAGCGGCCGGGTGATCTTCGGGCTCTGCAGCTTGATCACCGGCAGGGCGGCGCGCGGCACGGGACGGCGTTCGGCCTGCTCGGCCAGGGCGAACACGCGCTCGTAGAGGCGCGTCTTCGCGAAGTCGGCGCCCTCGCCTTGGCCCAGCTCGCGCCGGATCGCGCTGTCGCTCAGCGCCAGCCGCTCGCGCAGGGTGCGCACGGCGGCCTCGGTTTCGCCGGGCTTGTCGCTGTCGGCGCCTTCCTTCACCAGGTCACCGTCGAGGCTCAGCGGCACGCCCGAGGCGGCGCTCACGGCGGCCTGGAAGGCGGCGTTGCGGCTGGCGTAGCGGCCGGCGTTGAAGTCGGCGAAGCGGTAGATCGGCTGCTCGTACGCGGCCGGGTAGGCGAGCAGGTGGGCAATGCCGAAGTAGAGGCCGCCGCGGCGCGAGAAGACCTCGTCGCGCACGCTGCCGGCGAGCGGGTAGGGATAGGGCCTGTCTTTCACCTGGCGCTCGGCGAAGTCGATGCTCACCTGCATCGGCCCGCCGGTGCGCACCGGGTTGTAGCCGGCGAACAGGCGCTTGCCGAGCGGCACGTTGCCGATGAAGTCGACGAACAGATCGCTCAGATCCTTCTCGGTCTTCGCCGCGTCGAGGCGGTCGCTGTAGCTGCGGCCGTCGCCCGAGCGCAGCTGCAGCGCGCCGTGCACGAGCAGCTTCGGCACGCCGGCGCGCTCGGCACGGCGGTCGATCTCTTCCCAGGCGATCTTGCCCAGGCGTGGCACCGACGGGTCGGCGCGGTAGGTCGACTCCTGCTCGGTGATCGCCAGCACGGCACACAGGTTCGACGGGCTCGGCTCGACGCCGAGCGACGCCAGCGCGGCGTAAATGTCGACGGCCCAGCCACGCCGGTCGGGCAGGCTCGCCGGCAGCAGGGCGACGATCCGGGCGCGCACGTCGTCGGGGCGCGGCTGGGGTCGTGGGTCGGGCGGCGGCGTGCTCGCGCAGCCGGCGAGGAGCGCGAGAGTGAGCGTCGCGATGGGCAGGAAGCGGTGCATCAGGCCATCGTAAGGCGCTGGATGGCGAGCCCCGCCAATCCCGAGCCGAGCACCACGGCAATGACACCGACCCGCCCGCGCCACAGCGCCGCGGCCGCGGCCAGCCCGATGAGCATCGCCGGCCACTCGAATCGGCCCCCCGCGCCGTGCGGCCAGAGCACGTGCCAGGCGAAGAACAGCGCCAGGTTGGCGATCACGCCGACCACCGCGGCGGTGATGCCGGCGAGCGGCGCGGTGAAGGCCAGCCTGCCGTGCGTCGACTCGATGAACGGCCCGCCGAGCAGGATGAAGAAGAACGACGGCAGGAAGGTGAAGAAGGTGACCACGGCGGCTGCCGCGGCGCCGGCCAGCAAGCGCGCGTCGGCGCCGAAGAGCTGCTCGCTCCAGCCGCCGACGAAGCCGACGAAGGCGACCACCATGATCAGCGGGCCCGGGGTCGTTTCGCCGAGGGCAAGGCCGTCGATCATCTGCGTGGCGGTCAGCCAGTGCGACTGCTCGACGGCGCCCTGCACCACGTACGGCAGCACCGCATAGGCGCCGCCGAACGTGAGCAGCGCCGCCTTGGTGAAGAACCACGCCATCCGGGTCAGCGTCGCGTCCCAGCCCCAGGTCGCCGCCAGGGTGCCGATGGCCAGCGTCCACAGCGCCAGGCAGACGACGAGCAGGCGCGCGAAGCGGCGCCACGCGAACACCGCGTGAAGCGGCGTCGGCGTGTCGTCGTCGATGAGCGCCGGAGCGCACGACGCCGCGACGCTGCCGTGGCCGGCACCGGGCGAGAAGCTGTCGGGTGCGCAGCGGCCACCCACATGGCCGGCCACGCCGGCGACCAGAACGATGAGCGGGAACGGCAGCTTCAACGCGAAGATCGCCACGAAGGCGGCGACGGCCAGGGCCAGGAGCCAGCGGTTGGTCAGGGTGCGTGAACCCATGCGCCAGGCGGCGAAGGCGACGATGGCGGTGACGGCCGGCTTGATGCCGTAGATGAAGCCGGCGACGGCCGGCACGCTGCCATGGGCCACGTACAGCCAGCTCAGACCGACGAGGATGCACAGCGACGGCAGCACGAACAGGCCGCCGGCGACGATGCCGCCCGGGCTGCGGTGCATCAGCCAGCCGATGTAGGTCGCCAGCTGCTGCGCCTCCGGCCCGGGCAGCACCATGCAGTAGTTCAGCGCGTGCAGGAAGCGCTTCGCCGAAATCCAGCGCCGCCGCTCGACCAGCTCGGCGTGCATCATCGCGATCTGCCCGGCGGGTCCGCCGAAGCCGATGAAGCCCAGCTTCAGCCAGTACCCGGCCGCCTCGCGCAAAGGCACGGCCGCGGGTCGCGTCGAAGCCGGCCGGTCGGTCATGGCGCGAATCTCTCACAACCCGATGTCGCAGCGATGCCTGTTCAGCCACTTCGAGCGCCGCCGCCGGGGCCCGCCGCGAATCCGGGCCCGATGATCGTCCACCTCGTCGACGGCACCTACGAGCTGTTCCGCCACTTCCACGGGCTGCGCCGCTTCAACAAGGGCAAGGACCGGCCGCTCGGCGCGGTGGCCGGCGTGCTGCAGTCGGTGCTCGAGCTCCTCGAGCAGGGCGAGCCCTGCGTCGGCGTGGCCACCGATCACGTGGTCGAGTCGTTCCGCAACGACCTCTGGCCCGGCTACAAGACCTCGGCCGGGATCGAGCCCGCGCTCATGGCGCAGTTCCATCCGCTCGAAGAGGCGCTCGCGGCGATGGGCGTGCCGGTCTGGCCGATGGTCGAGCTGGAGGCCGACGATGCTCTCGCCAGCGCCGCGCGCATCGCCAGCGCCGACGCGGGCGTCGACAAGGTCTGCATCTGGACGCCCGACAAGGACCTCGGCCAGTGCGTGGAAGGCAGCCGCGTGGTGCAGATCGACCGCCGCGCCAGGACCATCCGCGACGCCGCGGTGGTGAAGGCGAAGTTCGGCGTCGAGCCGGCGCTGATTCCCGACTGGCTCGCGCTCGTCGGCGACGCGGCCGACGGCTACCCCGGCATCGCGGGCATCGGCGCAGTGGGCGCGGCGCGGCTGCTCAACCGGCATGGCGCGATCGAGGCGTTTCCGGCGTCGGTGCTAGGCGATCGCGTCGAGGCGGCACTGCTCTTCAAGCGGCTGGCGACGCTGCGCACCGATGCGGCGCTGTTCGAAAGCGTGGAGGAGCTGCAGTGGCGCGGGCCGACGGCCGGGTTCGCCGCGTGGACCCGGCGGGCCGAGGTGCCCCGCCTGCTCGAACGGTGCCTGGCCGCGTGGAAGTGACCGCTGCCCAGGGCGACGACTGCCCGGCGCTGGCTCGCGTTCACGTCGAGTCGTGGCAGGCGGCGTATGTCTCGTTGTTTCCGGCCGAGTACCTGGCGTCGCTGTCGGTCGCCGACCGCACCGAGTCCTGGCGCGGCATCATCGAGACGAGCGCCTCCCGCACCTTCGCCGCCAGGCAGGGCGGCGAGGTCGTGGGCTTCGTCACCTTCGGCAAATGCCGCGACCGGGGCGCCGCGCCGACGCGCGGCGAAGTCTGGGCGCTCTACGTCGCGCCCCGGTCCTGGTCGTCGGGCGCAGGCTGGGCGTTGTGGCAAGCGGCGCGGGCCCGGCTGCTTCACCAGGGATGCCAGGAGGTCAGCCTGTGGGTCCTCTCGGGCAACGCCCGGGGCCTGAACTTCTACCGCTCGATCGGCTTTCGGCAGGAGCCGGGGTCCGAGCAGTATTTCGAGCGCGGTGGCACCAGGCTGGCCGAAGTCCGGTGCGTGTTCGACCGCATGTCGGCCGAGCCGGCCCTCGAGCGGGCGCATCGATAGCGCCTCGGTCAGGCCGCCGTGAGTCAGGCGCTGAGTCAGGCTGCCAAGGCCGCCGCGCAGCGCGCGTTCATCGCACCGGGCCGTCGCATGCCGCCGACTGCGCCCGTCCCGATGCGTGCGCGCTGGCCAGCATCGCCTCGACGGGGCCGCGCAGGGCGTCGCCGTACTGCGCGACCATCTCGAGGCCGGCCCGGCACGGCCGGTCGGGGCGAGGCGCCAGGGCGAGCGTGACGAGCAGGGCGTTGCGCGCGTCGCGGTCGCGGCCGGTCAGGGCGCTGGCGATGGCCAGCGTTGCCCAGTCCTCGAGGCGGCGCGCCGCGCTGGCGTTCGGCAGGGTGAGCGCATAGAGCGCGAGGCGACGTGCCGCCTCGGGCTGCGCCGCGCGCTGGCGCAGGAGCAGGAAGGCGAGGTTGCCGGCGGTCTCCGGGTCCATCGGGTCGGCGCCGAAGGCCTGCACCTGCAGGGCCAGCGCCTGGGCCGGGTTGCCGCGTCGCGCGAACTCGCTTCGCGCCGACTCGCCGAGCTGCTGCGCTTCGCGCGCCGAGACGGCGATGCCGAGCGGCGCCGCGCTCGCCGCCGACTTGCCGAGGGCGAGGGCCGCGTCGCGCACGTCGTCGTCGCCGACGGCGTTGTCGGCGCGGCCGGCGGCGAACAGCACCCGCGCGACCAGGCGCTCGGCCCGCTGCGCCGCGCGTGGCACATGCTCGACCATGATCTCGCCGGCCCGGGTGGCGAAATCGGCCGGGCGGCCGGAAACGGCAGTCGCCACCGGCGCGATGACCGGCGCGATGACCGGCGCGGCGACCGGCGAGATCACCGGCGAGATCACCGGCGAGATCACCGGCGCGGCGGTGGATGCGGCCGGCAAGGGCAGCGGCGCCTTGCCTTGCACTGCCCAGGCCACGGGTGAGTCGGCGTCGCCATAGCGGACCGGCGGCGTGGCGGCTTGCGCTTGAACCTGCAGACGGGCGCGGGTGCGGGCCTGGAAGTCCTGCAGTGCGCGGGCCGCCGTCTCGGCCGAATCGGCTGGCCGCGTCGCCGGTGCCGGTGCCGGTGCCGGTGCCGGTGCTTGGGCCGGTGCTTGGGCCGGCGTCCGCTTCGGCAACACGCCGGCCGGCGTGGCCGCGGCCGACCGCGATGCCGGCGGTGCGGCCCGGGGCGCCGCGGCGGGAACAGGCACGGGCACGGGTGCGGGCTCGATGCGCGCGATCCGCACCGGTGGGTCGGCCAGCGGCGCGGGGGTACGGACCGGTACCGGTCGGGGGGCCGTCACCGCCACGGTCGCGGCGTTTACCGGGGCGACCCGGGCCACGACGGGTGCGGCCGATGCCGCGTCGGCCGGGCCGCGCAGCGTGACCCACGCCTGGCCGAGAAAGGGCACGCACGCCGCGCCGACGGCCACCGCAGCCACCGACCAGCCGACCTGGCGGCGTCGTCGGCTGGCACGCTGCTGACGGGCCCGATCGGCGGCGCGCGCCTGGATGTCGCTGGCCTCGACGCCGATCGGCGGCTGGGTGAAGGGAAACGGCGTCGGCAGCGTCGGCAGCGGTTGCAGCGGTTGCAGCGGTTGCAGCGGTTGCAGCGGTTGCAGCGGTTGCAGCGGCGGTGCGATGCGCGTCACCGGCGTGGCCGGCGACGGCGCCTGCACGTCGTCGAGCACCAGCGTCCAGCCCCGCTCCAGCGAGCGACGCAGGGCGGCGTCCGACAGCGGCGCCGACGCCGCCTCGACGAGCGCGGCGTGCGGCCGCACGGCCGGCAGCTCCGCGTCGTGGCTCGCGATCAGCCGGCGCACGAAGGTCGCGGCCTGGTCGTGGCCCGCCATCGTCCAGGCGCCGGCCGGCGCCTCGTCGGCCTCCGGCAGGTAACGCCACAGCATCGCGGCCAGGCTGAACAGGTCGCAGCGCCAGTCGAGCTCGCGCGTCGGGCCGAGCTCGCCGCGGCGGCCCGCCTCCAGCGCCCACAGCAGGCGCGGCGACTGGTACTCGTAGTCGGGCTGGTGCGCGATGGGCAGGGCGGTCGTCAGCCGCTCGCCCGAGACCAGCGAGAAGGCGAAGTCGATGAGCGCGATGTCGTCGAACCGGGGCCTGAGCGGCTCGGTCGAGCGCGGGTTCGGGTCGGTCCGGTCGGCAGGGATGCAGACGTTGTCGGCCTTCAGGTCGAGGTGGACGAGGCCGAGCTCGTGGATGGCGTCGAGCGCGATCAGGCAGTGCCGGGCCAGCGCCCACCAGTGGGCACTGTCGTGGAAGACGTTGCCGTGGCGCATGCCGTCGCGCCCCAGCGGCAGCAGCGTCGCCCAGTGGTCGACGGTGATGCCGGCGTCGTAGGTCTGGACCAGCGCCGGCCGGTCGGCCGAGCCACGGTCGAACTGCACGATCTCGGGCACCGTGCGCACGCCGTGGCCGACCAGCCGCGCCAGCAGGCGCCACTCGCGCTCGGTCCACTCGCGGAAGTCGCCCGCCGGAATGGCCAGGAAGCGCTTGGTGTAGCGGCGCCGCTCGCCCGGTGCCGACGCTTCGCGAAAGACCTCGACGTGCTCGCCGGTGACCATGCGCAGCCGGCCACGGCCGAACACGCGCTCGATGTCGGCCGGTGTCACGCCGCGCTCCTCGCCCGGACATGGCCGACGAGCAGCAGCGTCGCGTCGTCGACGCTGCCGTGGTCGCGCGCCATCTGCAGCAGCCGCTCGCAGCGGCGCGGCAGGGGCAGCGGCGCCGACAGCAGGGCGTGCCAGTGGGCGGCGTCGAGGTGCTTGTGCACGCCGTCGCTGCAGAGGGCGAGCAGCTCGCCGGGCGCCAGCGAATGCACGCCGACGCTGGCGCCGTCGGTGGCGCCGTTGCCGACCATGCGCGCCGGATCGTCGGCCGAGCCGCCGGGCGGCGCCGGCTCGCCGCGGTTGGCGAAGGTGTCGTCGCGGCTCAGGGCGAGGAGGTGCGCCGGAGCGTGCGGCGACCACCGGTAGGCGCGGCAGTCGCCGACCCAGCCGAGCAGCCACTGCGTCGCTTCGGCATCGGTCGGCGCGGCGAGGACGACGGTGGCCGCGCCGGGCCGCTCCGTCAGCCGGGCGATCGCGTCCTGCACGACGCGGTCGCCGCTCTGCACCGCCTCGCTCACGCGCCGGGCGTCGATCGGCGCCGTCTCGAGCTCGGCGTGGAGGTGGGCGACGAGCAGGCGGCTGGCCAGGCTGGCCATCGCGCCGCCACCGACGCCGTCGGCGACGACGAAAAGCCGGCCGCTGCCGCGCAGGCGGCTGTGCGCGTCCTCGTTGCGCGTGTGCAGCCGCCCGCACGACGAGGCCGCGGCGGCCTCGATGCGGTGGCCGCCGCTGCCGTAGACGGCGTGCGTGGTGCCGAAGGCGGCGATCGTTGCCGGCGCCGAAGCACCCGGGGCCGGCTCGATCGGCGTGGCCAGGCTGCCGAACCGGGACGGCATCTCAGCTCCCCGCCGGCCGCGACAGCGACAGCGTGCAGGCCGGCTCGCCCGCCAGCGAGCCGCCGAGGACGAGCGCTTGGCCCGGGCGCCAGGCGAAGCGCGCGCCGGCCGCGAACGGCACGGCGTCGACGGTGACGCCGTTGTCGCCCTCGACCAGGCCGTGCACGCCGTCGTCGCCGATCTCGTCGATGCGCAGGTGGCGGCCGGAGACGCCGCGGAAGGCGTGCTCGATCACGAGGCGCTGGTCGCGCGAGCGGCCGATGGTGACGGGCAGCGTGTCGGGGCCGATCGGCAGCGTCTGGGCTCGGCCGGCGTGCTCGCGCGTCACCTCGAACCTCGGTGCCGCCGTGCGCACCTGCACGACCGTGGTCGGCACCGCCGCGTCGCGCCGGGGCGGCGCGGTGATCGACGCGACCGACGCCATCGACGCCATCGAGGCCATCGACGCGGCCGACGCCATCGACGCGGCCGACGCCATCGACGCGACCGGCGTGATCGGTGTCGCGTCGCGCCGCTCGCTCGGCCGCGGTCCGAGGGCGATCCACGGGTAGTCGCTGGTCGGTCCCTCGGCCCGGGCCGAGAGCACCACGCGCGCGCCGTGGCCGAGCGCGGTCGCTTCGCCGCCCGCTGCGGGCGCCGCGCTGCCGCCGCCGGCCGCCTCGATGCGGATGCCGTTGGTCGAGCCGGCATCGGCCACGTGCCAGACCTCGCCGTCGAGCCACAGCTCGGCATGGCGGCGGCTGGTGTAGGTGCCTTCGATGCGGAGGTCGCAGCCGGCGTCCTTGCCGACGCTGTAGCGGCGGCCCGGCAGCACCGACTCGAGTGCGGCCGGGCGCGGGCCCGCGCCGTCGTCGATGGTGAACTCGACGCGCCGGCCGGCCAGGGGCGTCGGCCGGGCGTGCAGCGTGCGCAGGCCGGTGATCGACGACACCGTGTCGGCCTCGCTCCAGCGGCCGATGATCTCGACCTCGTACGGGCGGGCCGGCACCGTCTCGGCCGTGGTGCGCAACGCCGCGAGCAGCTCGGCGTAGTCGTCTCCGGCGTCGGCCCGGGCCGGCGAGCCGAGGTCGGCCAGGCCGGCGAACTGGCCGAGGTCGATCACCGCCGCGTTGGGCAGGCGGCCGATCACTTCCCGGGCCAGGTAGCGTTTCACCTGCTCCGGCCGGAATTCGCGCATGAAGCGCTTGAGCAGGGCGTGGCTGTCGGCGCCGCCGACCGAGCGCACGCCGAGCGTGGTGAGCAGGAAGCGGTCGCGCTCGGCGATGACCACATGCAGGCGCGCCCGGCTGGCCATGAAGTGCTGCAGCTCGCCCTGCAGGGCGGTGATCAGCGGCTCGTAGACGCCGAGGTGATCGGCGACGGCAGGCACCGGCTCGGCCGCGACCGCGACCGTGGCTGCGGCTGCGGCTGCGGCTGCGGC
>CAXSEJ010000015.1:0-1157 GCA_964236395.1 uncultured Rhizobacter sp. | reverse complement strand
CCCGGTTCGCTCGCCGCGGCGGCCGGCGCCGGCTCGCGCCGCGCCGCGCCGCCGCGCCCGGGCAGGTCGGCCCGGCCGCCGGCGGCGCCGAGGCCCTGAACACGGTCGAGAACCCACGATTTGACGGACATGACATTCCTTCAACGGATCAGGAGCGGTAGGCGACGACGAGCGTCGCGAGCGGGCCGGGCGTGCGCAGGTGGCGCACGCGCGGCGCATCGGGCAGGCCGTAGTCGTCGCCGATGCGGCGCACGAGCTCGGCCCAGGCCGGTTGCAGCGCGTCGCCGGCACGCACGCGCTCCAGCAGGGCCGGCAGCGACAGGTCGATGAGCAGGGCGATGCGAGAGACGTCGCCGACGAGCAGGAGGGCGCGGCGCAGCGCGTCTTCCAGGTCGGCGAGGCAGCGGTCGATCGGGCCGTCGAACGACCAGACCAGCGGCGGCGGCAGCAGTTCCACTTCGCGGCCCATCGGTCGACCTTCGCGGCGGCTCATGGCGCCACCGCCACGCTGCGACCGATCGCGCCGGTGTGCCGGCCGATGATCTGCAGCGCCATCTCGGCCGCCGGGTTGGGACCGTGGTCGCCGCTGCCGTGGACGCGGCCGTCGGCGCGCAGCCAGTTGCGCTCGGCGAGCACGGCGATCGCCTTGGTCCACGGGCCGTGCGGCGAGCGGTCGTCGCGGAACGCGGCCACGTACCACTTGTACGGCCGCAGGGCACCGCAGGCACCGCGGCGCAGGCCGGCCGGGCGGGCGGCGTCGGGCCGGCAGTCGCGCGCCAGGTCGTCGAGGCGCAGGCCGTCGCCGGGGAAGCTCGGCGTCCCGGTCTTGCCGGCGATCCAGTCGATCTCGCCGCAGCGGCGCGCGTCGAACACCTGTTCGCAGGCGGTGCGGGCGGTGCCGGCCCGGTGGCTGAAGGACAGTCCGCTCAGGATGACCTCGGCGGCGTCGCGCGAGAGCGGCGAGGCCGGCGCCGCCGCCGCCGGCCCGGCGTCGCTCGCCGGCCCGGCACCGCCGTGCAGCCCGGCGACGAGGTGCGGCCGCGGCGCGTTCGCCACGCCGTTGGCGGCGGCGCCGAGCGTCGCCATCATGCCGGCGACGCCGAGGGCGCTGGCCCGCGCATGGCCCTGGCCCCAGCCTTCGGCGACGACGTCGACGA
>CAXSEJ010000014.1:9849-21128 GCA_964236395.1 uncultured Rhizobacter sp. | reverse complement strand
GGTGAGCTTCAAGGCGCTCGACGAGGAAGTCATCCTGCGCGTGGTCGACAAGTTCCTGCTCCAGCTCGAAGGTCAGCTCGCCGAGAAGAAGGTCGAAGTCACCTTCACCGACGCGCTGCGTCAGGAGCTGGCCAAGAAGGGCTTCGATCCGCTCATGGGCGCGCGGCCGATGCAGCGTCTCATCCAGGACACGATCCGTCGCGCCTTGGCCGACGAGCTGCTCTTCGGGCGCCTGGTCGACGGCGGCCGCCTGACGGTCGACATCGACGCGGAAGGCAAGCCGGTGCTCGACATCCAGCCGTTCAAGAAGAGCGACAAGCCGAAGGCGGAGCCGGCCACGGCCTAGCCTTCGCTCCGAGCGGCGGGCCCCTCCGCCGTGTCCTGCTGAAAGAAGGCCGACAGCAGCGCATACACGCGCGGCAGCTCGGCCTTCAGGTCGTCTGCAGCCACGAAAAATGCCTCTGCGGCCACGGCGAAGAACTCGCCGATCGCTTCGGCGCCATAGGGATCGAGGAAGGTCTCCCGGCCGTCGTCGATCGCATCGGAGAAGCGCTCGTATTCTTCGCGCAGCGCCATCTGCCAGCGAGCCCGGTCGTTGGCAGGTTCTGCCGTCTTCATGTCGGCGGTCAGGCCCGAGCGCATGTCGATGACGTGGGCGAATTCGTGAACGACGACGTTGTAGCCCGCCGCCGCCGACTCGCCTGCACCGTCGACGTCGCGCCAGGCCAGCATCACCGGGCCGCCTTCCATCGCTTCGCCGCTTAATTCCTCGTCGTAGGCGTGGACGACGCCATCGTCGTCTTCGGTCTCGCGCCGGGCGACCACGACGTCTTCGTGGACGACGATGCCGACGAAGCCGTCGAACCGGTCGAGGCCGAGCTTGAGCGCGGGCAGGCAGGCCTGCGCCGCGATCGCAACCGCCATCTCGTCGGTCACTTTCAGGCCGCCAGTGCCGGTGAATTCCTTTCTGGCGAGGAACAGCGTGGTCATCTCGCGCAGTTCCTTCAGATCAGGCTCGCTCCGCGCCGAGAGGAACGGAAAGCGCGCCAGTGTCAGCGACCAGAGGGCGTCGGGAATGGCGCGACGCGTGAGCGTGCGCGTGCGCCGCCAGCGCTGCAACCAGCCGCTCATGCGGCTGGGGCGCCGCGCGGGCGCATCTCGGGCGCGATGCGATCGATGCCGCCGGCACTCCAGCGCAGCACTTCGGCACGACCAGGGCCGGTACCGTCGAGATGCCAGTCGGTCATCACATGGCGCACCCAACCCGGTGCCACCGCGTGGATCGCTGGAGCATGGGTGTGACCATGCACGAGCACCGGCGTCTGTGCGGCCTGCATCCAGCTCAACGTGGCATCGACGTCGACGTCGACGTAGACCTCGGGCCGCGATCCGGGTCGATCGCCACCGTCGGCCCGCAAGCGACGCCCGACCGCCTCTCGCACGCGCCGCGGCAAGGCGAGAAACGCGCGCTGCAATTCTGGACGCCGCACCACGGAACGGAACCGTTGATAGCCGGTGTCGACAAGGCACAGGGCGTCGCCATGCGAGGCAAGCAGGCGCTGACCGAACGCGAGCACGATGACCGGATCGGCCAACCGGCGGACGCCGCTTGCCTCGAGCAGGGCATCGCCGACGAGGAAGTCGCGGTTGCCGGGCATGAAGGCGATGGTCTTGCGCTGGGCCGCCTCGATCAGCACGGCGACGCAGCGTGACTCGAAGCTGCCCTCGGCGACGTCGTCGCCGACCCACAGCTCGAACAGGTCGCCGAGGATGAACACTGCATCGGCCCGGCCATGCAGCAGGTGGTCGGCCCACGCGTCGAACACGGCCGGCGTGTTCGCGGCAAGGTGCAGGTCGGAGATGAAGTCGATCGCCCGCCAGTCGGCCGGCACGACGTACGTCGGCGTGCCGGCCGGCAGCGGCAGCGCCCTCACGGCGCGCTCGTGCCCGCCGCTCAGTCGACGACGGTGGCCCGGGTGATGGTGATGTCGTCGAGCGGCACGTCCGAGTGGCCGGAGCGGGTGCCGGTCCGGACCTGCTCGATCGCGTCGACCACTTCCTTGCCCGACGTCACCTTGCCGAACACGGCGTAGCCCCAGCCCTGCGCCGTTTCCGACTTGAAGTTGAGAAACTCGTTGTCGGCAGCGTTGATGAAGAACTGCGCCGTCGCGGAGTGGGGCGCCGAGGTGCGCGCCATGGCCACCGTGTACTTGTCGTTCTTCAGGCCGTTCGAGGCCTCGTTCTGGATCGTCGAGCCGGTGGGCTTTTGCGACATGCCGGGCTCGAAGCCGCCTCCCTGGACCATGAAGCCCTTGATGACGCGGTGAAAGACCGTGCCGTCGAAGTGACCGTTCTCGACGTTGGTAAGGAAGTTCTTCACCGTCTCCGGCGCCTTGGCGTCGTCGAGCTCCAGGCGAATGGTTCCATGGCTCGTTTCGAGGTCGACTTGTTTGGTCACGTCATTTCTCCAGAGTGGCTTTTTTGATGAGGATGGGCAGCACCGGCACGTCGCCGGGGCCGGTGGCAGTGGCCTTGATCTTGTCGACCACATCCATGCCGTCGACGACCTTGCCGAACACTGCATAGCCGTTGCCGTCCCGCGACTGCGCCTGGTTCAGGAAGTCGTTGTCCTTGACGTTGATGAAGAACTGCGATGTGGCCGAGTTCGGGTCACTGGTGCGGGCCATGGCGATCGTTCCGCGCTGGTTGGTCAGGCCGTTGCGACTTTCCAGTGGAATCGGTGCACGGGCCGGCTTTTCCTTGAGGTCCGCCGTCATGCCGCCGCCCTGGATCATGAAGGTGGAGATGACGCGGTGAAACACGGTGCCGTTGTAGTGGCCGGCCTTCACATACTCGAGAAAGTTGGCCACCGATCTGGGCGCCTTGGCAGCGTCGAGCTCCACGACAATGTCGCCCTCGGAGGTGGCGAGCTTCACCCTTTGCGCGAGCGCGGGCAGGGCGGTGACCATGGCCGCGCTGGCAAGGGTGGCCAGCACGAGGCGGTGAACGGCACGGGACATCGTTGAACTCCGTAAAAGTAAGCTAGCGCGTGGCCGCGAGCGTAGACGCATTCAACTGGCGCACGAGGGCCAGCTTCTTCGCCAACGTGGCGCTGGCCGGCTCGGCCAGCAGGGCACGTGCATACGACTCGCCGGCGAGCCTGACATAGACATCGCCGAGGTTCTCGTGCGCCGGCGCAAAAGCCGGGTTGAGACGAAGTGTTTCCTCGAGCTCCGCGCGCGCCTTGCCATAGTCGCCGGCTGCCGCATACAGGGCGGCGAGGTTGTTGTGCGGCTCGGCGAGCTCGGGGTAGTCCTGCACCAGTTCCTGAAGCAGGCCGGTCGCATCGGCCTGGCGCCCGGAATCGGCGAGCACGACAGATTTGAGGAAGCGCATCTGCGCGTCCTTTGGACTCGACACGAGGTAGCGGTCGGCGCGTTCCAACGCGGCCGAGGCCTGGCCCGCATGATGCAGCCGCGTGACCTCGCGCAGATCGTCGGCGAGCGCTGCGGCGACGCCGCCGGCGAGTCCGAACCAGAGCATCACGCCAAGGGCGAAGGTCCTGAATTGCATCGAGGAAGAAGGTGCGTCCGGCCGGCCAAGGGCGCGCGCTCGACGCGCTGCAGCAGGAAGAAAGTGGCCGCTATACTGACTCGATTGTAGGGTACGCACACGTTGCCGACGCCCTTCACGTCGACTGCCGCAGCCTGATAAGAACAGCGAAGACGCACCGCGCCGCATGACACTTCGCATCCACAACACGCTGACGCGCGCGTCCGAAGTCTTCACCGCGATCGAGCCGAACCACGTGCGCCTGTACGTGTGCGGCATCACCATCTACGACTACAGCCACATGGGCCACGCGCGCTTCATGATGGCCTTCGACGTGGCCCAGCGCTGGCTGAAGACCATCGGCTACCGCGTCACTTACGTGCGCAACGTGACCGACATCGACGACAAGATCATTCGCCGCGCGCTCGAGCGCGGCACGTCGATCAAGGCACTCACGGACGAGATGATCGCCGCCCTGCGCGAAGACGCTGCCGCGCTCGGCATGGAGGCGCCGACGCACGAGCCGCGCGCCACCGAGTATGTGCCGCAGATGCTGGAGATGATCGGCACGCTCGAAGGCAAGGGCCTCGGCTATCGCAGCAGCAACGGCGACGTGAACTTCGCAGTGCGCAAGTTTCCCGGCTATGGAAAGCTGTCGGGCAAGTCGATCGATCAGCTGCGGGCCGGCGAGCGCGTGGCCGTGCTCGACGGCAAGGAAGACCCGCTCGACTTCGTGATGTGGAAGGCGGCCAAGGACAGCGAGCCGACCGACGCCAGGTGGCCGAGCACCTACGGCCCCGGCCGGCCTGGATGGCATATCGAATGCTCGGCCATGTGCAAGGCGTTGCTCGGCGATCACTTCGACATTCACGGCGGTGGGCAGGACCTCACTTTCCCTCACCACGAGAACGAGATCGCGCAGAGCGAAGGGGCGAGCGGCGGCCCGTTCGTCAACATCTGGATGCACAACGGCCTGCTCAACATCGACAACGAGAAGATGTCGAAGTCGCTGGGCAACTTCTTCACCATCCGCGACGTGCTGAAGCGCTACGACGGCGAGACGGTCCGCTTCTTCATGCTGCGAGCGCACTACCGAAGCCCGTTCAACTTCAGCGACGCCAACCTCGACGATGCGAAGAGCGCGCTGCGTCGCCTCTACACCGCGCTTGCCGGCGTCGATGGCGAGATCGATGCCGACGTCGCCGGCTGGTCCGATCCACGCGCCGCAGCCTTTCGCGACGCGATGAACGACGACTTCAACACGCCGATCGCCGTCTCCGTGCTCTTCGACCTGGCCGGCGCCGTCAACCGCACCGCCAGCAGGGTCGACGCCGCCTTGCTGAAGGCGCTCGGCGCGACGCTCGGCATCCTGCAGCAGGCACCGCGCGCGTTCCTGCAGGCCGGCAGCGGCCCCGACGAAGCGCGCATCGCCGAGCGCATCGAAGCGCGCGCGATGGCCAAGCGCGACCGTGACTTCGCGCGCGCCGACGCGATTCGCGCGGAGCTCGCCAGCGAAGGCGTCGTCCTCAACGACACCGCGCAGGGCACGTCCTGGGCGAGGGGCTGAGTGTGCCGGCTGCCGCCAGTTTCGAGTCCGCGCCGGATCTCTGGGACGATGCGTGCAAGCACCTGGCCAAGCGCGACAGGGTGATGAAAAAGCTCATTCCGCGCGTCGGCGCGGGCCGGCTCGAAAGCCGGGGAGACGCGTTCACCACCCTGGCACGCTCCATCGTCGGCCAGCAGATTTCGGTGAAGGCAGCGCAGTCGGTATGGGACCGGTTCGTGGCCCTTACCGCCGGCCCGAAGCACCGGCTTTCGCCGGCCTCGGTGCTGCAGCTCGACGCTCCGCAGATTCGGGCTGCGGGGTTGTCCGCCCGAAAGGTCGAGTACCTGTGCGACCTGGCGCAGCACTTCGAGTCGGGCACCGTCCACGTCGCCGAATGGCGCGACATGGACGACGAGGCGATCATCGAGGAGCTCGTCGCCATCCGCGGCATCGGCCGCTGGACGGCCGAGATGTTTCTCATCTTTCACCTGTTGCGCCCGAACGTGCTGCCGCTCGACGACGTGGGGCTGATCAAGGGCATCAGCGTCAACTACTTCAGCGGCGAGCCGGTCTCGCGCGCCGAGGCGCGTGAGGTCGGCGACGCCTGGGCGCCGTTTCGCTCGGTGGCCACGTGGTACATCTGGCGCAGCCTGGACCCGACCCCGGTCGCCTACTGATGTCGAAGCGCCATTTTCTCGAGTTCGAGCAGCCGGTCGCCGACCTCGAAGCCAAGATCGAAGAGCTGCGCTACGTGCAGAACGAGTCGGCGGTCGACATCTCGGAAGAGATCGACCGCCTGAGCAAGAAGAGCCTTCTGCTCACGAAGGACATCTATTCCGGCCTGAGCCCCTGGCAGGTGACGCAGATCGCGCGGCATCCGCAGCGGCCCTACACGCTCGACTACGTCGCCGAGGTGTTCACCGATTTCCAGGAGCTGCACGGCGACCGCGCCTTCGCCGACGACCAGTCGATCGTCGGCGGCATGGCGCGCTTCAACGGCCAGGCGTGCGTCGTGCTCGGTCACCAGAAGGGGCGCGACACCAAGGAGCGGGCGGCGCGCAACTTCGGCATGTCGCGGCCCGAGGGCTACCGCAAGGCGCTGCGCCTCATGAAGCTTGCCGAGAAGTTCGGCCTGCCGGTGTTCAGCTTCGTCGACACGCCCGGCGCCTACCCGGGCATCGGCGCGGAGGAGCGCGGCCAGTCGGAAGCCATCGGCCGCAACATCTTCGAGATGGCGCAGCTCGAGGTGCCGATCATCGTCACCATCATCGGCGAGGGCGGCTCGGGCGGCGCGCTCGCCCTCAGCGTCGGCGACCAGTTGCTGATGCTGCAGTACTCCATCTACTCGGTGATCTCGCCCGAGGGCTGCGCATCCATCTTGTGGAAGACGGCCGAGCGCGCCGCCGATGCGGCCGAGCAGCTCGGCATCACCGCACACCGCCTCAAGGCGCTCGGCCTCGTCGACAAGATCGTCAACGAGCCGGTCGGCGGCGCGCATCGTGAGCCCAAGCAGATGGCCGCGTTCCTGAAGCGCGCCCTCAACGACGCGTTTCGGCAAGTGAGCGACCTGTCGGTGAAGGAGCTCATGCAGCGCCGCTACGAGCGGCTCCAGTCGTACGGCCGCTTCACGGACACGACCGAGCGCTGACCCGCCCATGGCGAGTGGCCGCCCGGTCGTGGCGGTGGCCTACAGCGGCGGCAAGGACTCGACGGCGCTGCTGCACGCCACGGTAAAGGCCGCCGCGCCGCTCGGCATTGCCGTGCTGGCACTGCATGTGCACCACGGCCTCAGCGCGCACGCCGACGACTGGCTGGCGCACGGTGACCAAGCGTGCCGGCGATTGCGACGACGCGGCCACGATGTGGCATTCAGGGCCCGGCGGCTCGACTCGTTTCCCTGCGCCGGCGAGAGCGTCGAAGCCTGGGCACGGCAGGCGCGCTACCGGGCCTTGCGCTCGATGGCCGAGGAGGGCGGTGCCGACCTGGTGCTGCTCGCCCATCACCGCCGTGACCAGGCGGAGACCTTCCTGCTGCAGGCGCTGCGCAAGGGCGGCGTGGCGGCGTTGTCGGCGATGCCGGCGGCAGCGCGGCGCGAAGGCATCACGTGGGCACGGCCGTGGCTGGCGCAGTCGCACGAGGCCGTAGAGGCGTACCTTCGGCGACATCGGCTGAAGGCGATCGAAGACGACAGCAACGCGGACCTTCGCTTCGCGCGCAATCGCATTCGAACGTCGGTGTGGCCCGCGCTGCTCGCAGGCTTTACCGATGCGGAGGAGACGCTCGCCGCCGCGGCCACCTGGGCGCAGCAGGCGTCGGCCGTGCTCGACGAGGTCGCCGATGCCGACCTCGCCGCGGTCGCTGACGACCGGGGCCTGGATGTCGCTGCATGGCGTTGTCTGTCGCCGGCTCGGCAAGGTTCGGCGCTGCGGCGCTGGGTCCTTCGCCAGAGCGGCGGATCGGCGCCGGCGTCGCTCGTCGAGCGGCTTCTTGTCGAGCTCGACCCGCGCCGCAGCCGTCGTTGGCCAGCGCCGGGAGGACAGCTGTACAGCTACCGCGGCGCTCTGCGCTGGCGGCCGGGCACCGCCCTCCTGTCGTCGCCCGATGCGGTGCCGCTCGATGCCGCCCGACCAGGCGTCCGGGTAGTGAGCAGCTGGCGTGGCAGCCTGCTCGTCGAGCTCGTCGAGCGTGGCGGGTGCCGGCTCGACGTCGCCGCCGGCCTGATGGTGCGCCGGCGTGCGCCCACCGACCGGTTCCAGGCCGGCCCGGCGCGGCCGGCGCGCAGGCTGAAGCTGCAGTACCAGGCCGCGGGCGTCGGCAGCGCCGATCGGGACACCCCGGTGTTCAGCAGCGGCGACACGCTCGTCTACGTTCCGGGGCTCGGCATCGATGCGCGCGCGCTCGCCGCGGACGGCGAGCCACAAGTCGCCTTCTCATGGGTGCCGACCGTAGAGACCGCCGGTCGAGCTGGCTAGAATCGCCGCCTCGTTTCGCGCTTCTTCGCGTGCGCCGCCGCCCGTCACGGGCCGCACCGTGCCACGCCACTCCATGGCCCTCATCGTTCACAAGTACGGCGGCACGTCGATGGGCTCGCCCGAGCGCATCCAGAGCGTCGCCCGTCGCGTGGCCAAGTGGGCGCGCGCCGGCCACCGCATGGTCGTCGTGCCATCGGCGATGAGCGGCGAAACGAACCGCTTGCTCACCCTGGCGAAGCAGTTGTCACCCGAGCGCACGACGCCCGAGCTCATGCGAGAGCTCGACGTGATCGCAGCCACCGGCGAGCAGGTTTCCGTCGGACTGCTGTCGCTCGCGCTGCAGGCCGAAGGTCTTCAGGCGGTGAGCTACGCCGGCTGGCAGGTGCCGATTCGCACCGACTCGGCATTCACCAAGGCGCGCATCAGCGGAATCGACGATGCGCGCATCACGGCCGATCTCGACGCCGCAAAGGTGGTCGTGGTCGCCGGCTTTCAAGGCGTCGACGGCGACGGCCACATCACGACACTGGGCCGCGGCGGTTCCGACACCTCGGCCGTTGCGATCGCCGCCGCACTGAAGGCCGACGAGTGCCTGATCTACACCGACGTCGACGGCGTCTACACGACCGACCCGCGCATCGTCCCTGACGCCAGGCGGCTCAAGACCATCAGCTTCGAAGAGATGCTCGAGATGGCGAGCCTCGGCTCGAAGGTGCTGCAGATCCGCTCGGTCGAGTTCGCCGGCAAGTACCGCGTGCCGCTGCGCGTGCTGTCGAGCTTCACGCCGTGGGACATCGACATCGCCGAGGAAGCGAAGTCGGGGACGCTCATCACTTTCGAAGAGGACCTCCAGATGGAACAAGCGATCGTCTCCGGCATCGCCTTCAACCGCGACGAGGCCAAGGTGAGCCTGATGGGCGTGACCGACAAGCCGGGCATCGCGCACCTCATCCTCGGTCCGGTTGCGGCGGCCAACATCGACGTCGACGTGATCATCCAGAACGTCTCGCACGACGGCCGCACCGATTTCTCTTTCACGGTGCACCGCAACGACTACGCGCGGACGATGGAGCTGATGAAGACGGCGGTGATCCCGCACACCGGCGCGGCCGGACTGGTCGGCGACGACCGCATCTGCAAGGTGTCGATCGTCGGCATCGGCATGCGCTCGCACGTCGGCATCGCGAGCAAGATGTTCGCGGCACTGAGCGAGGAGGCGATCAACATCCAGATGATCACCACCAGCGAGATCAAGACCAGCGTCGTGATCGACGAGAAGTACATGGAGCTCGCGGTGCGCGCGCTTCACAAGGCCTTCGGCCTCGAGCGGGCGCCGCTAGAATCGGCGCCAACGGAGCTGTGACCGAGTGGCCGAAGGTGCTCCCCTGCTAAGGGAGTATGTGGGCAAAACCTGCATCGAGGGTTCGAATCCCTCCGGCTCCGCCAAGACAAGCTGACGACGATGTCGCAGGCGAAACCCGGCCCACGACGCGCGACAACGACCGCGACTGGGGATGGCTTCTTGGCCTGCGTTGCAAGCGCGGCGTCAGCACCCACCGGACGAGAACGTCGAGTCCTTTGGCCGCTCGATAACACCGACGCAGGACCGACGCCTGCCGCACTTCGCGCGCGGCGCCTGAACCGCACTCCCGGCTAGAGGATCTGCGTGTCCTCGAAGTCCTGCGGCTTCCTCGGACTGCGGGAAATGATGAAGGGCTCGGAAAGCAGGCTCTCGACTTGCTCCCGCGGCGTCGGCGTCTGGACCGGGGCTGTCTTCGCTGCCATCGTCGATACCAACGCCTTCTGGTCGCGCAGCTCCTTGCGAAGCGCATCGACATGCCCGACCAACGCAGCTTGCTTCTCGCGAAGTGCGAGCTCGGCCTGACGCGAGCGCAGCCGCATCTCGGCAATGCGCCTGCCGTACCACCAGCGCGTCAGCCACCATGTGATGGCGGAGGTCGTAGCGAGTGCAGCGGCACAGATCGAGAGCAGGGTGGCAATAGAGGCAGGCATGGCGGCAAATCCTATCCGCAACGCGCTGCAATCGCCGTGTAACCGACTGCAACGAAGGCGTTGGCTGTGCACCTTGTCGCTCTGTTCGGCTCGGTCGAAACTGTATATATTCACAGTATGGCCAACCGAGATGCACAACGCCTCATTTCCCGTGATGAAGCGCCGCGTCCGGAGCGCCTCGCCGGGACGCCGACCAAGGGTCGCGGCACGCTGTGGGCGATCGATCACCGCTACAGCCGGCAGTCGACCGTCAGCTATGACGATGGCTGGGGCACGCTCGAGCAGTCGGCGAGCGAAGAACGCGTTGCCCCGGAAACGACGGTCGTCGAAGAGCGCGTCAAGTCGATCCTCTCCAGCAACGATTCACCCGACCTGTCTTTCGACCTCTCCATCAACCCGTACCGAGGCTGTGAACACGGCTGCGTCTATTGTTTTGCGAGGCCGACACACAGCTACCTGAACCTGTCGCCGGGCCTTGACTTCGAGACCCGGATCATTGCCAAGGTCAACGCCGCGGAGCGCTTGCGCGAAGCCTTCGCGAGCCGGGCCTACGAGGCGAGTTCGCTCAATATCGGCTCGGCGACCGACGCCTATCAGCCGGTCGAGCGCAAGCTCGGCATCACACGGTCGGTCATCGAGGTGCTCTCCGAGTGCTCGCATCCGTTCTCGCTCGTGACCAAATCGTCAGGCGTCGAGCGAGACCTCGACCTCATCGCGCCGATGGCGGCGCGCGGCCTCGCCGCGGTCTATGTGTCGGTGACCTCGCTCGATCCGGCGCTGGCCCGCATCCTCGAGCCGCGTGCGGCGGCGCCCCATCGACGCCTGCGCACGATCGAGGTGCTGGCGCGTGCCGGTGTGCCGGTCGGGGTCAGCGTTTCGCCGATCATTCCCTTCGTCAACGAACCCGAGATCGAGCGCATTCTCGAAGCCGCTGCGGCGGCGGGTGCATCGTCGGCTTTCGGCATCGTGCTGCGCCTGCCCTGGGAGGTGAATCCGCTGTTCCAGCGTTGGCTCGAGCAGCACTTCCCGGATCGCGCCGGTCGGGTCATGGCGCGAGTGCGCGAGATGCGCGGCGGCGGCGACTATGACGCGAGCTTCCACAGCCGCATGAAAGGCGAGGGCGTGTGGGCACAGCTGCTGGCCCAACGCATGGCCAAGGCGAAAGCGCGCTTCGGTCTCGACCGACCTCGCCGAGA
>CAXSEJ010000014.1:0-9749 GCA_964236395.1 uncultured Rhizobacter sp. | reverse complement strand
CTTGAACAGCTACGCCTTGAACAGATCCTTCACCCGATCGCTCCACGTCTTTGCGGTGGGCGAATGCCGATCACCGGCGCTGCGAAAGCCTTCGTCGAGCTCCTTCATGAGCTTGCGCTGGTGCTCGGTGAGCTTGATCGGCGTCTCGACGCTGACGTGGCAGTACAGGTCACCCGGGTAGCTCGAGCGCACACCCCTGATGCCCTTGCCGCGCAGGCGGAAGGTCTTGCCGTGCTGCGTGCCTTCGGGCAGATCGATCTCCGCCCGGCCGCCGAGCGTCGGCACCTCGACCGTGCCGCCGAGCGCGGCGCTCGTCATGCCCACGGGCACAGTGCAGTGGAGGTCGTCGCCATCGCGCTCGAAGATGTCGTGCGGCCTGATCCGAATCTCGATGTAGAGGTCACCGTTCGGCCCGTTGTTCGGCCCCGGCTCGCCGTTGCCGCTCGAGCGGATGCGCATGCCTTCGTTGATGCCGGCCGGAATCTTGACCTCGAGCGTCTTGTTCTTCTTGATGCGGCCCTGTCCGTGGCACGTGATGCACGGCTCGGGAACGATCTTGCCGCTGCCGTGGCACGTCGGGCACGCCTGCTGGATGCTGAAAAAGCCCTGGCGCATCTGCACCGTGCCGGCACCGTGGCAGGTCGTGCAGCTGATCGGGCTGGTGCCCGGTTTGGCGCCGCTGCCCTTGCAGGTTTCGCACGTTTCGTAGGCCGGGATCCGGATTTGGGTCTCCTTGCCGAGGGCCGCCTCCTCCAGCGTGATCTCCATGGCGTAGCTGAGATCGCTGCCGCGGTAGACCTGCTGCCCGCCCGCGGCTCGAGCGCCACGACCGTTGCCACCGAAGATGTCACCGAAGATGTCGCCAAAGGCCTCGGCGAAGCCGCCGAACCCTTCCTGGCCGCCCCGTCCGCCCATGTTCGGATCGACGCCGGCGTGGCCGTACTGGTCGTAGGCCGCCCGCTTCTGCGGGTCGGAAAGCATTTCGTACGCCTCCTTGGCCTCCTTGAACTTCTCTTCGCTGCCCTTCGAGGTTGCACCCTGGTTGCGGTCGGGGTGGTGTTTCATCGCCAGCTTGCGGTACGACTTCTTGATGTCCTCGTCGGACGCGTTCTTGGCGACCCCGAGCGTCTCGTAGTAGTCGCGCTTGTTCACAGTGGCCATCCACCCAACTCCCGTTCACTGTTATGCGCAAACGCCGCGTTGAGGGACAGGCCACCGGCCTGATCCCCCGAACGCGGCGAGGTCATAGGACAGGTTGCCTGCCCTAATTAACCTTTCTTGACTTCCTTGAACTCGGCGTCGACGACGTTGTCGTCGCCGGCGTGCGCTGCCTGCGGCTCGCCTTGGGCAGCACCCGTCGCGCCGGGTGCATCGGCCCCGGCCGCCGCCTGCGCGTCGGCATAGACCTTCTCGCCAAGCTTCTGGCTCGCCGTCATCAGCGCTTCGGTCTTGGCCTCGATGGTCGCCTTGTCTTCCGACTTGAGCGACTCCTCCGCCTCCTTCAGCGCCGTCTCGATGGCCACCTTGTCGGCCGCCTCCAGCTTCTCGCCGTGCTCCGACAGGCTCTTCCTGACGCTGTGGACCATGGCGTCGGCCGCATTGCGCGCCTGGATCACCTCGAGCTTCTTCTTGTCGTCGGCCGCATTGAGCTCGGCGTCCTTGACCATCTGCTGGATCTCGGCCTCGGTCAGGCCCGAGTTCGCCTTGATCGTGATCTTGTTTTCCTTGCCCGTGGCCTTGTCCTTGGCACCCACGTGCAGGATGCCGTTGGCGTCGATGTCGAAGCTCACCTCGATCTGCGGCATGCCGCGCGGCGCCGGGGCGATGCCTTCCAGGTTGAACTCGCCCAGGCTCTTGTTGCCCGAGGCCATCTCGCGCTCGCCCTGGTAGACCTTGATCGTCACCGCCGGCTGGTTGTCGTCGGCGGTCGAAAAGGTCTGCGCGAACTTGGTCGGGATGGTCGTGTTCTTCTGGATCATCTTGGTCATCACGCCGCCCAGCGTCTCGATGCCGAGGCTGAGCGGAGTCACGTCGAGCAGCAGCACGTCCTTGCGGTCGCCCACGAGCACCTGGCCCTGGATGGCGGCACCGACGGCGACGGCTTCGTCCGGGTTCACGTCCTTCCTCGGCTCCTTGCCGAAGAACTCCTTCACCTTGTCCTGCACCTTTGGCATGCGGGTCATGCCGCCGACGAGGATGACGTCGTCGATCTGGCCGGTGCTGACGCCGGCGTCCTTGATGGCCATGCGGCAGGGCGCGATCGTGCGCTCGATCAGCTCTTCGACCAGCGACTCGAGCTTGGCCCGTGTCAGCTTGATGTTGAGGTGCTTCGGACCGGAAGCATCGGCCGTCACGTAGGGCAGGTTGATGTCGGTCTGGGCCGAGCTGGAGAGCTCGATCTTCGCCTTCTCGGCCGCTTCCTTCAGGCGCTGCAGGGCGAGCACGTCCTTCGAGAGGTCGACGCCCTGGTCCTTCTTGAACTCGGCAATGATGTAGTCGATGATCCGCTGGTCGAAGTCTTCGCCGCCGAGGAACGTGTCGCCGTTCGTCGACAGCACCTCGAACTGCTTCTCGCCGTCGACGTCGGCGATCTCGATGATCGAGACGTCGAAGGTGCCGCCACCCAGGTCGTAGACGGCGATCTTGCGGTCACCCTTCTCGGTCTTGTCGAGGCCGAACGCGAGCGCTGCGGCGGTCGGCTCGTTGATGATGCGCTTGACCTCGAGCCCGGCGATGCGGCCGGCGTCTTTCGTGGCCTGGCGCTGCGCGTCGTTGAAGTACGCCGGCACGGTGATGACGGCGTCGGACACCTTTTCGCCGAGGTAGTCCTCGGCGGTCTTCTTCATCTTGCGCAGGATTTCGGCGCTCACCTGCTGGGGCGCCAGCTTCTCGCCGCGCTGCTCGACCCAGGCGTCGCCGTTGTCGGCCGCCACGATCTTGAACGGCATCAGGCCGATGTCCTTTTGCACTTCCTTCTCGCTGAACTTGCGGCCGATCAGGCGCTTGACCGCGTAGATCGTGTTCTTCGGGTTGGTCACGGCCTGGCGCTTGGCCGAGGCGCCGACGAGGATCTCGCCGCCGTCCTGGTAGGCCACGATCGAGGGCGTGGTGCGCGCACCTTCGCTGTTCTCGATCACCTTGGTGGTGTTGCCTTCCATGATCGCCACGCACGAGTTGGTCGTTCCGAGGTCGATGCCGATGATCTTTGCCATGTTCTTCTCCGAAAAAGGTGAATTCGTTAAAGCCGAGTTGTGGATAACTCAGGCTGTTTTCAAGCGGCCGGTCAGCTGGCCGCGCTGACGGTGACCAGCGCGGGCCGCAGGACTCGGTCGGCGATGAGGTAGCCCTTCTGCAGCACGGCGACGACGGTGTTCGGCTCCTGTGCCGCCGGAACGACGCTGATGGCCTGGTGCTGGTGCGGATCGAATCTGGTCGTGGCCGGCGGGTTGATCTCGACCACCTTGTTGCGCTGCAACGCTGCGCTCAGCTGTCGCAAGGTGGCATGCACGCCTTCGAGCAGCTGCTCGGGCGTCGCGGCCGGGATCGCGATCGCCGCCTCGAGGCTGTCTTTCACCGGAAGCAGGCTCTCGGCGAAGCTTTCGACGGCGTATTTCCGCGCCTTCGCCATCTCCTCTTCCGAGCGGCGGCGCACGTTCTCGGCTTCGGCCTTGGCCCGAAGGTAGGCGTCGGAAAGCTCCGCGTGCCGAGTCTCCAGGTCGGACGAAACCGACGGCGGCGACGTTGCCGACGACGAAGGATCGGCCGAAAAAAGCGACTCGGCGTCGGGCGGGGGCGGGGTGGACGTGGGCTCGTTCGCGTTCATCCGGTCGACGTGAGGCACGTCCCCTGCATTTCAAGGGGTATTCGCGGCTCGTCAGTCGGATTTGATCGCAGCGCTCCAGCGGTCCCAGTCTGCGAGCTGACGCCGATCGCGTTTGGTCGGACGCCCGCGGTCGATGGCCGCAGCCGGGTCGGGCGTGAGCTTGCGCGCGAGCGCAGCCGCTTCACGGGCAGCGATGCTCTCGCTCGTCTCCCGGTAAAGACCCTGTGCGACGACCGCCGGACCGCGCAGCGCACTCAGGCCAGCGACCACGACCGTGCGCACGTCCGCGCCCTGGCGCAACTCCACCGTATCGCCGAGACGCACCTCGCGCGACGCCTTTGCGACCTGGCCGTTGACGGCCACTCGGCCCCGGCCGATCTCGTCGCCGGCCAGCGAGCGCGTCTTGAAGAAGCGCACGACCCAGAGCCACTTGTCGAGCCGCACGCCGCCTTTGCTGACCGGATCTGCCATCGCAGTGAATTCTCGGGCAATGGGTGCGCCTGCCGCTTGCCTGTGCGCCCTGTCGGGCATCGGCACATTCCCCTAGAGTTCGACGCCCGCCCGAGCGGCCGGGGCGCTGAAAATCAGTCATCTTCTCAGCAAGGATTTCCATCATGCGTCGTGACACCTTCCTTCGCGCCATCGCTGCCCTGGGTGCGGCCGGCACGCTGCCGCTGCCGGCCCGGGCTGCAGCGAACCTGAAGATGATGATTCCAGCCAACCCGGGCGGCGGCTGGGACACGACCGGCCGCGCCGTCGGCAAGGCACTGCAGGACGCCGGCGTCGCTTCCTCGGTGACCTACGACAACAAGGGCGGCGCCGCGGGTGCGCTCGGCCTGGCGCAGTTCGTCAACGGCTCCAAGGCCGACCCGAACGTGATGATGACGATGGGTGCCGTGATGCTCGGTGGCCTCATCACCGGCAAGCCGCCGGTGTCGCTGTCGCAGGCCACCCCGCTGGCGCGGCTGACGAGCGAGTACAACGTGTTCGTGCTGCCGGCGGCATCGCCGCTCAAGACCATGAAAGACGTGGTCGAGCAGCTCAAGAAAGACCCGGGCAGCGTGAAGTGGGGCGGCGGCTCGCGCGGCTCGACCGAGCACATCGCCGCGGCCATGCTGGCGCGCGAGGTCGGCGCCGACCCGTCGAAGATCAACTACGTCGCCTTCCGCGGCGGCGGCGAGGCGATCGCGGCCATCCTCGGCGGCAACGTCACGGTGGGCGGCAGCGGCTACAGCGAGTTCGCCGAGTACATCACCACCGGCAAGATGCGCGCGATCGCCGTCACCTCCGAGACGCGGATCAAGGGCATCGACGTGCCGACGATGAAGGAGCAGGGCTACAACGTCGTCATCGGCAACTGGCGCGGCATCTACGGCGCGGGCGGCATCACGCCGGCGCAGAGGAAAGAGCTGATCGACATGCTGGTCAAGGCAACCAAGACGAAGGTGTGGACCGAAGCGCTCGAGAAGAACAACTGGACGCCGGCGCTGATGACCGGCGCCGACTTCGAGAAATTCGTCGACGACGAGTTCGCCAGCTTGCGCGCCGTGATGCACAAGTCGGGGATGATTTGAAGGACACCGCCGCGCAGACGGCGATCGGCGTCGGCACCCTCGTCATCGGCGCGGCGATGGCCGTCGGCGCGACCCAGATCTCCTCGGAGGCCGGCTATTCGGGCGTCGGCCCGAACTTCCTGCCATGGGTGGTGGGCGTGCTGCTCATGGTGTGCGGCGCGGTCCTGACATGGCATGCCCGCCGCGGCGGCTTCCGCGACCGCGACGAGCCGTCCGGGGCGGCCACGGGCTACTGGCCCGGCTTCGTCTGGGTCTCGGCGGCGTTGCTGCTGAATGCCGCGCTCATCACCACGATCGGCTTCATCCTCAGCTGCGTCGTCTGCTTCGTGCTCGCTGCACGCGGATTCAAGGCGGCCGAGCGGCAGGCCGACTGGAGCCCGCGCTCTTGGCTGGTCGATGCTGGCGTCGGCTTCGCCATCTCGGCGCCGGTCTACTGGATGTTCAGCCAACTGCTGGCCATCAACCTGCCCGGTCTCACCTCGACCGGCTGGATCTGAACCGGAACGCCCCGTGATCGACCTCTGGAACAACCTGCTGCAAGGTTTCATCACCGCCGGCACACCGATCAATCTGCTGTGGGCGCTTCTCGGCTGCACCCTCGGCACGGCGGTCGGCGTGCTGCCCGGGATCGGTCCGGCGACGGCCGTCGCGATGCTGCTGCCGATCACCGCCAAGGTCGATCCGACGGCGTCGATGATCTTTTTCGCCGGCATCTACTACGGCGCGATGTACGGCGGCTCGACGACCTCGATCCTGCTCAACACGCCCGGCGAGTCGGGCTCCATGGTCACGGCCATGGAAGGCAACAAGATGGCCAAGAACGGTCGCGCGGGGGCTGCGCTCGCGACCGCGGCGATCGGCTCGTTCGTCGCCGGCACGATCGCCACGATCGGGGTCACGCTGTTCGCCCCGGTGGTCGCTGCCTACGCCATCCGCCTCGGGCCGCCCGAGTACTTCCTCCTCATGGTGCTCGCTTTCACGACGGTCAGCGCGGTGCTCGGCAAGAGCATGGTGCGCGGCATCGCGGCACTCGCTGCCGGCTTGGCGATCGGCCTGATCGGCCTCGACCAGATCTCCGGGCAAGCGCGCTACACGGCCGGCGTGCCCGAGCTGATGGACGGCATCGAGGTGGTGCTCATCGCCGTCGGCCTGTTCGCGGTCGGCGAGGCCCTCTACATGGTGCTGTATGAAGGCCGAACGGTGGAGACGCAGAACAAGCTGAGCAAGGTGCACATGACCTCGGCGGAATGGAAGCGCTCGTGGCCGGCCTGGCTGCGGGCGACGGCGATCGGCTTTCCGTTCGGGACCATTCCGGCCGGTGGCAGCGAGATTCCCACCTTCCTGAGCTACGCCGCCGAGAAAAAGCTGTCGAAGCACAAGGCAGAGTTCGGCACCACGGGCGCCATCGAGGGCGTGGCGGGTCCGGAAGCCGCCAACAACGCCGCCGTCACGGCGACGCTGATCCCGCTGCTCACGCTCGGCATCCCGACCTCGAACACCACGGCCATCCTGCTCGGCGCCTTTCAGAACTACGGCATCCAGCCGGGGCCGCAGCTTTTCGACACGAACAGCGCGCTGGTCTGGGCCCTCATCGCCTCGCTCTACATCGGCAACGTGATGCTGCTGGTCTTGAACCTGCCGCTCGTCGGGCTCTGGGTGAAGCTGCTCAAGATTCCGAAGCCGCAGCTGTACGCGGGCATCCTGATCTTCGCCACGGTGGGCGTCTACGGCATGCGCCAGTCGGCGTTCGACCTGGTGCTTCTCTACGTCATCGGCCTGCTCGGCGTCGTCATGCGGCGCTTCGACTTCCCGACCGCGCCGGTCGTGGTCGGCATGATCCTCGGGCCGCTCGCCGAGGCGCAGATGCGAAATGCGCTTTCGATCGGCGAGGGCCGCTGGACGGTGTTCCTGCAGCGGCCCGGCTCGATCGCGCTGCTGTTGGTGATCGGGGCCGTGCTGTTCGTGCCGCCGCTGCTGCGCCTTCGCCGGCGCGCGCCAGCGAGCTCGGCCGACATGGCCGCTTAGTCCCCTACGCGACGGCGCCAGCCGCCACCGCGCGCTCCCGCGACGCGGCCAGCAGTTCCGGCGGCCCGGCCGTCGCCGGCCAGCCGCCCATGTGCCGGATGGCGATGGCCGCGAGGGCGTCGATCCACTGGTGCTGATCGTTCAGGCACGGCACATAGCCGAACTCCCGTCCGCCGGCGGCGAGGAAGGCGGCCCGCACCTCCTGGTCGATCTCCTCGAGCGTCTCTAGGCAATCGGAGGTGAAGCCAGGGCAGAACACATCGACGCGGGCGACGCCGGCGCGGGCCAGGGCCACGACCGTCGGCTCGGTGTAAGGCTGCAACCACTCGGCCTTGCCGAAGCGACTCTGAAAAGTGACGACGACGAAGTCATCGCGCGCCTTCAGCCGCTCGGCGAGCAGGCGCCCCGTCTTGCGGCATTCGCAGTGGTACGGGTCGCCGAGCTCGAGCGTGCGGCGCGGCACGCCGTGGAAGCTGAGCACCAGACGGTCGGGCCGGCCGTGCGTCGTCCAGTGGTCTTCAATGCGCCGGGCGAGCGCCGCAATGTAGCCGGCGTCGTCGTGGTAGTGCTTGACGAAGCGCAGCTCGGGCACGTTGCGGACGCGCTGCATCCAGACCGCGAGCGCGTCGCCGATGCTCGCGGTCGTCGACGCGGCGTACTGCGGATAAAGCGGCAGCACCAGGATGCGCTCGGCCCCGGCCGCCTTGACCTCGTCGAGCACGGTGGCGATGGCGGGCGTGCCGTAGCGCATGGCCGCCCGCACGCTGACGGCGTGGCCGCGCTGGCCCAGGTAGCCGCCGAGCAGCAGCGCCTGCTTCTCGGTCCATGTCCGCAACGGCGAGCCCTCGGCCGTCCAGATGCTGGCGTACTTCTTCGCCGACCGTGCCGGGCGCAGGCGCAGGATCACGCCGTGCAGCAGCGGCAGCCAGAGCAGCCGCGGAATCTCGACGACACGCGGGTCGCTCAGGAACTCGGCGAGGTAGCGGCGCACTGCGGCCGGTGTCGGCGCGTCGGGCGTGCCCAGGTTGCAGAGAACGATGGCGGTCTTCGCCCCGGTGCCATGCGCGAAGGCCGGCTCGGCCGCAACGCCCATCAGGACTTGAGGCCGAATTCGAAAGGGGACTGGCCGCGCTGGGTGTCGGCGAACTTCAAGACCTCGAAGCGCACGCACGGGCTGAGCGGCTCGGAAGGCGGCGTGCCCAGGCCGATGACGCCGCTGCCGTGCAGGGTGCAGCCGCCGCGGCGAAGGCTGATGATCTCCGGGTCGTTGTCGAAGCGGACGTAGGTGCCGTTGTAGCTGAGGTCGACCAGCTGGAACGTGCCGCCGTGCCAGTCGACCCGCGCATGGGATCGCGAGACGCGGTTGTCGTCGATGATGTAGGTGGCCTGCGGGCTGCGGCCCAGCACCACCGGCAGGCTGGAGCCGGCGTAGATGCGGTTGACGTCGAGCCACACGAGTCGAATGCCTTCGGGCTCGGGCGCCGGCACCAGCATGTCGCCGTAGGCGGTGGCAGCCGTGTCGCCGAAGCGCCGCACGGGCTCCTGCAGATGCACGTGCACCGGCTCGGCGCGACCGCGCAGCTGCATGCGGTCGAGGCTGCGAAAGCGCGACCGGTCCCAGTCGCCGAGGAGCTCGACCACGCTCAGCGTCGCGAGCGTTTCGTTGTCGCCCGCGTGGTCGAGCAGCCGCGCCGCCACGTTCACGGCGTCGCCGAAGACGTCGCCCTGGACTTCGACCACCTCGCCGTGCGCAAGCCCGATCTGTAGCTTCAGCGGCACCGGCGGCGGGCTCACGTCCGGCCGAGGTTCGACCGGCGTGCCGATGCGGCTCATCGAATCGTGCATGTCGTCTGCGGCGGCGACGGCGGCCGGAGGAATGGGGAAGACGGCCATCAGGCCGTCGCCGAGCGTCTTGATCACCTGGCCGCCGCGCGCATCGACGATGCGCGCAAGCACGGCGACGCTCTGCGTCACGACGGCCGTGGCATCGGCATTGCCGAGCGTCTCGTACATCGCCGTGCTGCCGCGCAGGTCGGCGAAGAGCACGGTGCGCTCGAAAACCTGGGTCATGCCGGAAGGAGCGGGCGGCGCATCACGGTCAAAGTCTATCGCGTGATGTTCGCCGTCACGCCTGCCGTCAGAGCGTGTCGAGGTAGGTCCGCAGCTTGTCGGACCGGCTCGGGTGCTTGAGCTTTCGGATCGCCTTGGCTTCGATCTGGCGAATGCGCTCACGCGTGACATCGAACTGCTTGCCGACCTCCTCGAGCGTGTGGTCGGTGCTCATTTCGATGCCGAAGCGCATGCGCAGCACCTTGGCCTCGCGCGGC
>CAXSEJ010000013.1:0-21256 GCA_964236395.1 uncultured Rhizobacter sp. | reverse complement strand
CGAGTTCTCCGGCGGCCAGCGCCAGCGCGTCGCGATCGCCCGCTGCCTGACGCTCTCGCCGGAGTTGCTCGTGCTCGACGAGGCGGTGAGCGCGCTCGACGTCTCGGTGCAGGCGCAGGTGCTCAACCTGCTGAAGGACCTGCAGGACGAGCTCGGCCTGACCTACATCTTCATCAGCCACGACCTGGCCGTGGTGCGCTTCATGGCCGACGAGGTGCTGGTCATGAAGGACGGCGAGGTCGTCGAGCAGGCCAGCGTCGAGCAGATCCTCGACCGGCCCGAGCAGGAGTACACGCGGCGGCTGCTCGGCGCCATCCCGCGCGGCTACCTGCCTGCGGGCGCGGCCGCGCCGCTGGCGTAACGAAGCGAGTGCGGCAGCGACGCGTCTTGTCGACGCTGTAACAAGGCGCTCGCGGCGGGCTGCTTTTCGTCGTCACACTGCGCACGGCGCCGTGCCGAACGTGGCCCACTTCACGTCGCTGCCGTGGCACGGACGTTGCGCTCCTCGCGCCATGCCGAACCGCCGCGACCCTTCCTCTTCGGCCGCCGCCCTGAGCGGCGCGTCGTCCCTGCTGCGCATGGGCCTCGGTGCCGCGCCGCGGTGCCTCGCGCCGACCTCGCGCCTGGTCGCCGAGCGCCCCTTCCTGCTGCGCCAGCGCTTCGCCACGCGCCAGCTCGACCTGTTCGGCCCGCTGCGCGCCGCGCCCTAGCCTCGGCGTCGCCCGCCGGCGCGGCCGGCCGGCTCTCGTTCCTGCCGCACACTACGGGCCGCCCGTAAAAGCAGGAGACCCGCATGCCCTCTCATCCGCGCCTGTTCGCCGCGCCCGTTGTCGCGCCCCTTGTCGCGGCGTTCGCGGCCCTCGTCACCCTCGCCGCCACGCCGTCGCTCCAGGCCCAGTCCGGCCCGTGGCCGAACCGGCCGGTCAAGATCGTCGTCCCCTTCGCGCCGGGCGGCACCACCGACATCCTGGCCCGCGCCCTGGCGCCGGAGCTGAGCAAGTCGTTCGGGCAAACCTTCATCGTCGAGAACCGGGCCGGCGCCGGTGGCAACCTCGGCGCCGACCAGGTCGCCAAGTCGCCGGCCGACGGCTACACGCTGCTGATGGGCACGGTCGGCACGCAGTCGATCAACCCCGCGCTCTACCCGAAGATGCCGTACGACGCGCAGAAGGACTTCGCGCCGATCACGCTCGTCGCCGGCGTGCCGAACGTGCTCGTCGTCAACCCGGCGAAGGCGCAGGCCAACGGCATCACCGACGTGCGCTCGCTGATCGCCTACGCCAAGGCCAACCCGGGCCGGCTCAACATGGCTTCGAGCGGCAACGGCACGTCGATCCACCTCTCGGGCGAGCTCTTCAAGTCGACCACCGGCACCTTCATGGTCCACATCCCGTACAAGGGTTCGGGCCCGGCGCTGCTCGACCTCATGGGCGGCGGCGTCGACCTCATGTTCGACAACCTGCCGTCGGCCCTGCCGCACGTGAAGTCGGGCAAGCTCACCGCCCTGGCCGTGACGAGCAGCGAGCGCAGCGGCGCCCTGCCCGACGTGCCGACGGTCGCCCAGGCCGGCGGCCTGAAGGGCTTCGACGCGAGCTCCTGGTTCGGTCTGCTGGCGCCGGCCGGCACGGCGGCCGACATCGTCGCGCGGGTCCAGCAGGAGACGGCCAAGGCGCTCGCCGCGCCGGCCCTGAAGGAGCGGCTGCTCTCGCAGGGCGCGATTCCGGGCGGCATGGCGCCGGAGGCATTCGGCCGGTTCATCGCCGCCGAGGCGAAGAAGTGGACGGCGGTGGTGAAGGCGTCGGGCGCGAAGGTCGACTGAGCGCGCACTTCGCCCGGCGCTAGTCGGTCTTTTCCCGCTCCACGGCCATCTCGATGGCCTCCTGCACCTTGCGCGCGCCGCGCTGCGCCAGCAGCGGATCGAGATCGGCCTGCGGCGCGATCTTGCGTGCCACTTCGTCGAGTGTGTCGGGGTCCGTCATGAGGGCATGGGCCAGTGCCGAAAGGGCGCAGATCGCGCGCCGCTGCACGTGCATCGGCAGCTCGAGGGTGCTGTTGACGACGACGTGATAGCGCACGCTGTCGACCGCCGGCGGCGCGAGGCCCCAGCTCTCGCACAGCGCCGCGCCCAGCGAGTCGTGGCTGAGGCCGAACTCGGCGTGCTCGCGCAGGAGCAGCTCTTCGTCGGAGGCGGCCGCGGTCAGCATCGGCCGGTAGCGTTCGGTGGCGTGTCGGAACATGACCGCCTTGCCGCATTCCTCGAAGATGCCGGCCGAGTGCGCTGCCCAGGCGTCGACGCCGAGCTCGTGGCCGATGCGCCCCATCAGCAGGCCGCGCACGCGGGCGCGCTCCCAGAGCGGCGCCAGCTCCGGCGCCGGCGGGAAGACGGCGCGCAAGCCCATCTCGAAGGTCACCGACGCGACTTCTCGCGTGCCGAGGTAAGTGATCGCCTGTTGCACGCTCTGGACGCGGCCGCGCAGGCCGTACATCGCCGAATTGACGGCCTTCAGCACCGCGGCGGCGAGCGCCATGTCGGAGCTGATGAGCAGGCTGACGGCGCCCATGTCGACATCGTCTTCGGCGAGCAGCAGCGACAGGCGCACCAGTACGTCGGGTTGCGACGGGATGTCGACGTCGAGCAGGCGGCGGTTGTTCTTGTCTTGCATGGCGATTTGCAGGGTCGGGCCGGCGGCGGCACGCCTGCATGGTAGCGAGCGAGCCGGCCGCAAGGGAAAGGGCACCGGTCGCCCGGTGCCCTTCTCGTTGTCGGCCTTGCGGTCGAGCGCTTGAGCGCTCGTTTGTCTCCTCGACCTCCTGCGTCGAGGCACCTACTTCGTGCCTCGGCAGGGGAGGAAATCTAGCCTTCGCCCCATGACGATGCACGAGGGCTTTCCCGGTGCATCTTGCCCATGGCGCGCCCTTGGCCCGCCTTAGGCCGCCGGCTTGGGCACGCTGAGGATGCTCTCGCGCGGGCCGGTGTTGCCGTCGCCGTACAGGTCGACGACGCACTCGAAGATCGCCGGATGACCCTTGATCCCCGGTATCAGGTATTCCTTGGGCTTGTAGGTGTCGTGCGAGCGCTGCCAGTGCTCGGCGCTTTCCCAGCGGGCAATGTTGACGAAGGCGAATGTCTGGTTGCCCGTTCCGGTGTTCCGGTGCAGGTGCGTCTCGAGAAAGCCCGAGCCCTTCGCTGCCTGGAAAACATTGGCCGTCTCTTTCCAGGTCGAGAGAAACTCTTCCTGCCGATCGGCCGGAACCATGAAAACATTGATCAAGGTGACCGCCATGATGACTCCTTCGTGATTGATGAACCCGGTCACACGCCGACGTAGCGATCCCAAAGCGCTGGCGACGAGCGAAGCTCTTGCGAACTGCCGGTCCAGACGACACGGCCTTTTTCCATGATGTAGTGCCGGTCGGCCACCGCGAGCAGCGGTTCCAGGTGCTTGTCGATGACGATGATCGACAGGCCGGTGTGCTTGAGCCGCTCGAGGCAGCTCCATATCTCGGCGCGGATCAGCGGTGCCAGGCCTTCGGTCGCCTCGTCGACGAGCAGCAGCCGGCCGTTGCGCATCAACGCGCGGCCGAGGGCGAGCATCTGCTGCTCGCCGCCCGAGAGCTCGTTGCCGAGGTTGCGCAGACGGCGGCCCAGCCCGGGAAAGAGGTCGAGCACCCTGGCGAGCGTCCAGGCGCCCGCCTTGGCGGTGCCGGCAGCGAAGGCTTCGAGGTTTTCGCGCACGGTGAGGTTGGGGAATATCTGCCGGCCTTCCGGAACCAGCGCGATTCCGGCATCGGCGATCTGTTCCGGCACCCGCCCGACGAGCGACGTTCCGGCCAAAGCGATCTCGCCGGCCCGCGGCGCCGTCAGGCCCATGATCGATCGCACCGTGGTTGTCTTGCCGGCGCCGTTGCGGCCGACCAGGGTCACGACTTCGCCCTCGCCGACGACCATGTCGACGCCGAACAGCACCTGGCATTCGCCGTAGCCCGCCTCGACGTCGCGCAGCTCGAGCAACGTGCTCAATGCAGCGACCCCTCGCCCAGATAGGCCTGGCGGACCGCGCTGGAGCGGCGGATCTCGGCCGGCGTGTCGGTCGCGATGACCTTGCCGTAGACGAGCACCGACACCCGATCGGCAAGCTTGAACACGGCATCCATGTCGTGCTCGACGAGCACGATGGCGGTCGTGCGCGGCAGCGCGCCGAGCAGGGCGATCATCTCGGCCGCGTCGCTGCTGCCCATGCCGGCGAGCGGCTCGTCGAGCAGGAGAAGCTTGGGCCGGGTCGCCAGCGCCAGCGCCAGCTCGACGCGCCGGCGCTCGCCGTACGCGAGCGTGGCGACGACGGCGTGCATCCGGGCGGCAAGGCCGACCGCCGACCCGACTTCCATCGCCGCGTCGACGAGCTCGCGTTCTTCGAACGGAGAGCCGGTGAAGCGAAAGCTCGATCCGGATCGGGCCTGCGCCGCCAGCAGGACGTTGTGCAGCACGGTGTACTTCGGGAAGACGTTGGTGATCTGGTAGGAACGGGCCAGCCCACGCAAGGCCCGCTGGTGCAGCGACGTGCGCGAGATGTCGCGCCCCTCGAAGGCGATCGAGCCGCTGTCGGAGCGCAGGCTTCCGGCGAGCTGGTGCACCAGGGTCGTCTTGCCCGCGCCGTTCGGCCCGATGAGGGCATGGACCTCGCCGGCCTCGATGGTCAGGTCGACGTCGTCCGTCGCGGCGATGCCGCCGAAGCGCTTGACGAGGCCGCGCGCCTCGAGGAGGGCTCGGCTCACTCGGCGCGGCCCTTATGGACGGCTCGGACGGCTCGGACGGTTCGGACGTCGCGGACGGAGCAGGCGACGCGCTCGACGACGCCGGCGATGCCGCCGCGGCTGAAGACCACGACGGCGATGACGAGCAGCCCGACGAAGAACTGCCAGTAGTCGGTGTAGCCGGCCAGCGCCTCTTCGAGCACCAGCATCACGACGACGCCGTAGATGCCGCCGGCGAGATAGCCGACACCGCCGAGGATCAGCATCAGCAACAGGTTGCCCGACTGCACCCAGTCGAGAAGGCGCGGGCTCACGAAGCTGCTTTGGTTGGCGAGCAGCGCCCCGGCCAGCCCGGCGAGCGCGCCGGCAATGACGAAGCAGGCCAGCTTGTAGCGATAGACCGGAAAGCCGATCGCTTCCATGCGCCCTTCGTTTTCGCTCACCCCGCCGATGACGACGCCGAAGCGCGAGCGGACGAGCGTCCGGATGAAGCCCATGCAGAGCACCACCACGGCCAGCACGACGTAATAAAAGGCCGTGTCGTTGGCCATGTCGAGACCCAAGCCGACGGGCGAGCGCAAAGGCAGGCTCATGCCGTTGTCGCTGCCGAACGTGCGCATGCCGATGAAAAGGAAATACACCATCTGTCCGAACGCCAACGTCGTCATGATGAAGTAGGCGTGCCGGGTGCGCAGCGACACCGCACCGATGACGAGCGCCAGCGCCGCGCTCGCCACCATGGCCAGCGGCCAGGCAACCCATGCCGACGCGGCCCATCCGGGCAGGCCGGCGCCGACCGCGAGCGACACCGCGGCCACGGTGTAGGCCCCGACGCCGAGGAAAGCCGCATGGCCGAAGCTCACCAGTCCGGCGAAGCCGACCAGCAGGTTGAGGCTGCTGACCGCCAGCACATAGATGAGGATGCGCGTGGCAAAGCCGACGTAGAAGTCGTGCCCGAACCGGCCCGCGACGAGCGGGAACACGGCAGCGATCAGGACGGCTGCGGCGATGACCATCGCCTCGCGCCGGCGGCCCCGGAGCGGCGCCGAATCGGGCGCGACCGGCGCCGTCAGGCTGGGCAGCACCAAAGACGCGGCCTCGGTCATGCCTTGCCGAACAGCCCTTGCGGACGCCAGCAGAGCACGCCCACCATCAGGGCGTAGGTCAGCATCGCCGCCAGCGCAGGGGCCATCGTGTCGGCCGACAGCGACGGCCAGTTCCGCTGCAGCCAGCCAGGCAGGAAGGAGCGGCCGAAGGTGTCGAGCGCACCGATGGCGAGCGCGCCGATCAGGGCGCCGCGGATCGAGCCCAGCCCGCCGATGATGACGACGACGAAGGCCAGGATGATGATGCTCTCGCCCATGCCGACCTGGACCGACAGCAGCGGGCCGAGCAGAGCGCCGGCGAGCGCGCACAACACCGCGCCCAGCCCGAACACGAGCGTGTACAGGCGGCGAATGTCGACGCCCATGGCGCGCGCCATTTCGCGGTTCGACGCGCCGGCGCGGATCCACATGCCGATGCGGGTTCGATCGATCAGCAAGAAGAGGCCGACGGCCACCGCGATGCCGACGCCGATGACGACGAAGCGGTAAGCCGGATAGGAGAATCCGTCGAAGAGCTTCACCGGTCCGGCGAGTGCCGGCGGCAGCGCCAGCATCATCGGGCTCGAGCCGAAAAGGAATCGCACCGCGTCGTTGGCGACGAGGATGATGCCGAAGGTCGCCAGCACCTGGCTCAAATGATCGCGGCCATAGAGCCGGCGCAGGAGTCCCATCTCGAGCAGCATGCCGAGCGCCGCCGTGCCGACAAGGGCCAGCGGCAGCGCAAGGGCGAACGAGCCAGTGAGCCGGACGAAGGCCACGGCGAGGAAGCCGCCGAGCATGTAGAGCGTTCCGTGGGCGAGGTTGATGAGACCCATGATGCCGAAGACAAGCGTCAGGCCCGACGACAGCAGATAGAGCATCAGGCCGAACTGCAGCGCGTTCAGCGACTGCTCGAGGATCAGCCCGCCCATCTCAACTGCCTTGGCGGCGCGGCGTCACCGCGCCCTCGATCTCACAGCTTGCACTCGTCGGCGCCACGCACTTGCAGGCCGGTGGCGATCAGCTTCTGCGTTCGGCTGACGACCTCGTCCCTGTCGCCTTTGACGACCTTGCGCAAGTAGACGTTCTGCACCGGGCTGTGATCGACGCTGAACTTGAACGGCCCGCGCGGCGTGTCGGCCAGGTCGACCGATTCGAGGGCCTTTCGAAACGCTTCCTTGTCCTCGATCCTGCCGCCGGCGGCCTTCACCGCCGCATCGATCACCAGGGCGGTGGTGTAGCCCTGCTCGGCAGCGATGGCAGGGGCGCGCTTGTATTCCCTCTCGAACTCGGTCTTGAACTTGCGATTCGCGGCGCCCGTGAGGTCCAGGTTCCAGTGTCCAGCAGTCGTGACGCCGATCACCGCATCGCCCGCTCCGCCGATCGTCTCCTCGTCGGCGATCGGCGCCGGCCCGAAGAGGGGAATCTCCTTCAGACCAGCCTGGGCGTATTGCTTGGCGAAGTTGACCGCCAGCGGCCCGAAGGCGAAGGAGTACACCGCGTCGGGCTGCGCCGCACGAATGTCGGCAAGCTCGGTGCTGAAGTCGAGCGTCTGCGGCTTGTAGTAGCGCTCGCCGGCGACTGCCCCGCCGTACGTGCGCTTGAACGCCTCGAGGTGCTCACGGCCGACCGGGACGCCGACGCCGATCAGGTACACCTTCTTGAAGCCGAGGCTGGAAAGGTACTTGCCCATCGCCTCGTTCACGCTTTCGATGTGCCAGCCGGTGTTGAAGTAATAGGCGCTGCACTTGCCCGCCACCAGGTCGCGCGGGCCGACGTTGGAGTTGATGAAGAAGACCTTCTGCTGTGTCGCCAGTGGCGCGAGCGCGTTGATGACGCCCGAGGCGACCACGCCGGTGATGATGTCGACCTTGTCGCGCTTGACCATCCGGTCGAACATCTGCTTGCCGATCTCGGGGTTGCCCTGGTCGTCGCCCGAAAAGACCTCGACCGGCAGGCCGCCGAGCTTGCCGTTCATCTGCTTGAGCGCCAGATCGAAGCCGCTTCTCATCTCCTTGGAAAAGCTCGTCGTCGGCGCACCGTTGGCCGTGGCGATGATGCCGACCCGCAGCGTGTCGGCCGCCGAAGCGCTGGTGGCGGTCGCGACCAGCAGGCCGGCGGTGATGGCGCCTGTGAGGAGTTTCATGTGTCTGTCTCGGTTGTTGTCGTTCAGCGGCCGCTCGCGATGTGGGCGGCGGCGCCGGGTTCGCCTGCCAGGCGGCGCAGCTCCTCGCGGTAGTCGGCCAGGGCGTTCGAGGCGTCGAAGCTGTTCAGTCCCACCGACTCGATCCACGTCGCCTCGCGCGACCGGCCTTGCGCCTGCAGCAGGTCGACCCACTTCGGCCCGGCCTCGACGAGCGTCACGCCGGCGTTCTTCATCGCCTCGAGCGCACGTCGATCGCCGTTGTCCCAGGCCCTGCCGGCGAGGCGCGCGAGCGACTCACCGGACGCCGCCGCGATGGCGGCCTGGTCCGGCCCGCTCAACGCGTCCCACTTCGCCTTGTTCATGAGCAGGCTGAAGCCGGTGTTGTAGAAGCCGCCGGCGACGGTGAGCACGCTGTTCACGGTGCCCTGCAGGCCAAAGGCGACGTAGGAATCGAGCGGCGTGATCGATCCGTCGATCTCGCCCTTCGCGAACAGCGCCGCGGCCGCCGGCCCTGGCCCCATGACCGGCACGGCGGCCAAGGCGGCAACGGCTGCGGCCGCGCTGGCACCGGCGGCATGAAGCCTCAGCCCCTTTAGCTCGACCGTGTTCGCGAACGGCTGGCCTTTCATCAGCAGGACGCCCGGGCCGTGCGTGAACACGCCGAGCAGGTGCACGCCGCCGAACTCGTCCTGGAACGCCGGAAAGCGATCGACGACGCGCTGATAGGCGACCGACGTCGCCTCGGCGCTTCGGCTGCCGGCGGCGGGAAAGCCGACCAGCCCGACGTTGAGCGGCAACGGCCGCGACGAGACGCTGTTCGACAGCAACGACACGTCGACGCTGCCGTCGCGAACGGCGTCGAGCACGGCGTTGGGAGGTCCGGCGCGAGGCAGCATCGACACCTTGACGCGGCCTTCGCTGAGGCGCTCGACGGCACGGGCCCAGCCGCCCAGGATCTCCTGGTTGAGCAGGTGCTCGGGAGGGCCGAGGGGCGCCGCCCGGAAGACAGTCTGGGCGGCCGCCGCCTGCACGGCGAGAAGGAGCAGCGCCGCGCACATGCCACGAACGCCGCCTCGGAACGCTTGCGCCGCAGGCCGAAGCGCGCGTGCGACAAGCGTTTGTTCGCGGCGAGCCATCGGACGAGCTCCTTTGTTCACGTGACCAGCCGTCCGGTGTCAGAAGAAGTGGCGAACGCCGAGCTCGAAGCCGACGGACTTGCCGCCGGCGACCGGCGCCGCGGTTTGCGTCGGGCCGGCAAACACGGCGTTCCAGCCGGCCACGGACTGGGTCACGCCATTGAACGGATGGTCTCCATTGGATAGCCGTGCCGCCGAAGCGAACATCGCAGTCCGCTTGGACAGGTTGTACTGGTACGTCGCCGAGACCTGGTAATCGGTGTTGGTGTTGTTGGCGATGTCGTTGCTTACCTTGCTGCGCGCGTAGCCGGCGTGGATTTCGCTCAACCCGATGGGAATGGCAAAGCTGAACGAACCGCGCGTTTCCTTCACCTGGTTGCGCCTTTCGTGCTCGACGTAGCCGAACAGCTTGATGAAACGAAAGTCGTACGAGGCGCCGAGATCGTAGGTGTTCTGATGGCTGCCGGCCGTGATTCCCGTCACTGCCGGGTTGACGGCGATGCCGAATCGCTGCTGGCCTGCCGCGACGGCCACGTCCACCGGGCCTTGCGCGTAGCCGAAGCGCGCGCCGAGGTAGCGGCCGAGATTCGTGCCGCCCTCGCCGGCTGCGACCATCGCCTGGCCATAGATGCCGCCGAGGTTGGAGGGCAGGAAGTAGCCGATCGCGTTGTCGGCCCGCACGAAGTTGCCGAAGGCCGGCGAGCCGGGGAACGTGGTCTGAAGTTGCCAGACGTTGAACGAATTGCCGACGCCGTTGGCGCCGTGCGCGTCGAAGATGGGATTGGTCCAGAACGTAGGGATGTAGTCGCGCCCGAGGCGCAGTTCGCCCCAGCTGCTGAACAGGCTCACCGTCGAGCGCCGGTTCCAGAACTTCGCGTTCGCCGTTCCTTGGTCCGGGTTGACGGTCGACAGCAGGTTGAAGCCGGCCTTGAGGCCGCCGCCCAGGTCCTCGACACCGCGAAAGCCGAGCTGGCTGCTGTTGATGCCGTCCTGGCTGAGCGACAAGCGACGCTTCGAGTCGTCGTTCTTGACGTACTTGCCCGTGACGTCGAGCGTGCCGTACAGCGTCACCGAGGATTGCGCCGAAGCGGTGCCGGCAATTGCACCCAGCGCCGCGACCACCATCACGTTCATTTTTATCAAGGCTGTCTCCCCGTTGTTGATCGATCAGTTCTCGCGAGCGATGCTAGGGAGGCGACCGGGGCCGGTCCAATGGAAGGTGGTGATCTTCAGATGTGATCCGCAAATGACGCGATGGCCGCCAATCGCCCGCCGTATTCCGATGCCCCAGCGCCCTGCCGGGCGCCCGCTGCCTCGCGAAGCCGCGAGGGCGGTCAGTCGCTCAAAGTGTTGCGCAGCACGCCGATGCGGTCGATCTCGACCTCGACGACGTCGCCGGCCTTCATGAACACCGGCGGCTTGCGTCCGACGCCGACGCCTGCCGGCGTGCCCGTCAGCAGCACGTCGCCCGGCAAGAACTCGTACCACCGGGAGAAGAAGGAGATCGTTTCCGCCACATCGAAGATGAGGTCGCCGACCGCCGCCGATTGCATGACCGCGCCGTTGAGCCGCGTCGTGATGCGGAGCTCGGCGAGGTCGGCCACTTCGTCCATCGTCAGGAGCACGGGCCCGAGCGGCGTGAAGCCGGGAAACTGCTTTCCCATGATGTTGACTTCCCACGTTCGGCGGGCGTCCCAGGGCGCTTTCGATTCCCAGACGCTCTTGACCCAGTCACGCGCCGAAATGTCGTTGGCCGCCGTGCAGCCCGCCACGCAGGCCAGCGCCTCGGCAGGCTCGACGCGGTGGCAGCGGCTGCCGAACACGATGGCCAGCTCGCCCTCGTAGTCGACGTGATCGCGAGCGTCCGGCGGCAGAGGCACGACGCTCTCCGGCGCGGCGATCGAGTTCGGGCTTTTCATGAACGCCGTGGGATGCGGCGGCACCGGCGTTCCCTCCATCTCGGCGAGGTGCGATTTGTAGGCGAGGCCGGCGGCGACGACGAGGCGGGGTTCGGGAATCGGCGCCAGCAGACGCGTCGACGCGGGCAACAGCACGCCGGCCCGCCGAAGCTGCGCCCATCCCGCCTCGTCGAGCGCCTCGACTCGCTCGACGATGCGCCTGACCAGCGCCAGGCCTTCGGCGCCGGCCTCGAGAATGCGCAGAAGGCTCGGCGGCAACCACGACTCGGCCGTGCCGCGCTCGGCCGCGCGACCGAGCTCGAGGATCTCGCCGCTGCCCAGCATGGCGCCGGGCGCGCCGCCCGCGACGCTTGCAATGGTGACTAGCTTCATGGTGCTGCGTCCTTGAATGCAGGTGCGAGCCGAACGCCTTCGACGGCCGGCCCGGGCATGCTATGACGAGTGTCGGCGGGCGCTAACGAATTGCGGTGATGGCGGCATCAAGCGCGCAAATGCACGAGCGCCGGCGGCTGATCGCGTCAGGGTTCGGGGTCGAGCGGCGCCATGTTGTCGTAGATGCGGCGCAGCAGGTCGCGGATCGTCTGCGCCTGCGCCGGCGTGAAGCCCGCCATCGCCACCCGCTCGTAGATGTCGGCGAGCGGAATGACCCGATCGGTCAGGGCGATGCCGGCAGGCGTCAGGCTGAGAGCGACGGCGCGGCCGTCTTCTGCCGATCGATCGCGGATCAGCACGCCACGCTGCAGGAGCGCCTCGACGACGCGAGACAGCGTCGAGGGCTCGGTCGACGTGCCGGAGGCCAGCGTCGACAGCCGCTGGTGCGGCCGGTGGTGGAGCGCGGCACAGACCCGCCATTCGGTCAACGTCAGCTCGAACTGCTTCAACTGCTTGGTGAATGCCTGACCCATGCGCATACCTGCGCGCGCAAGCAAAAACGGCATGGCGTTTTCAAGGTCGTGAACCACCTGCTTGCCGGCCCCCGCAGGCGGGCGGCCAGATGCTTCCGGGCGCGCGACTTGTCCTGGTGCTTTGCTGCGGCTCTTTTGGGTGGGCATGGCCAAATCCTAGCATCCGCAGGATGACTCCTATCAGGGAAATCACGGGGCTTATTACTTGTGGCGGCATGCAATATTCCAGTCGCTTCACGTGCTTCAGCAACCGAATTTCCACTGGCCAGGATGACCGCCATGAATCAAGCCCCCGACTTCTGCCACCGTGTCTCGGTCGACGAAACGGCGCCCGGGCGCCACTCGCCGGTCGCTTCGGCGCCGCCGCTGCGGGCGATGGTTGCCGCCGCCAGAGAGCTCGTTCCCGCGCTCAAGTCGCGTGCCCAGGAGGTCGAGCGGGCGCGGCGCGTTTCCGAGTCGACGACGGCCGAGTTCCGGCAGGCCGGCTTCTTCCGGCTCATGCAGCCCGCTCGCTACGGCGGCTACGAGTACGGTTTCACCGCCTTCATCGACATCATCAGCGAGCTGGGCCGGGGCTGCCCATCTTCGTCATGGGCATGCTCCCTCGGCGCCGTCCACCAGTGGCTGCTGGCGAACTTTCCCGAGCAGGCGCAGGACGATGTCTGGGGCGCTGATCCGGATGCGATCGCTTGCGGCTCCTACGCACCGGCCGTCATGGCCGAAAAGGCCGACGGCGGCTATCGCATCCAGGGCCGATGGCATTTCGCCTCGAACTGCGACAACTCGCAATGGGCCATCCTCGGGGTGCAGTTCCCGGCCGAAGACAAGGGCGTGCCAGCCAAGGCCGGCTTTCTCCTCGCGCCCCGCCAAGACTGGAAGATCGAAGACAACTGGCATGTCGCCGGCCAGGCAGGCACTGGTTCGAAGACCGTGCTCATCGAGCAGCCCGTTTTCGTGCCGGGCCATCGCCGGCTCACCTTCGCCGAAGCATCATCGGGCGCCTCGCCTGGAACGGCGGTGAACGTCAACCCGATCTACCGGATTCCGTTCCTCTCCGCGGTCCCGGTCTGCCTGGTATCGCCTCTGCTCGGCGCGGCCCAAGGCGCGGTCGAGGAATTCATTCAGCTCTGCGGCTCGCGCGTGACCCGCGGCGCAGTGTCGGGCGGCGGCAACCGCCTCGCTGAATTCTTTCCGGTGCAGTCGCGGCTGGCCGAAGCGTCGGCGTCGGTCGACGCGGCGCGGCTTCTCATCCACCGCGACACCGCGGAGGTCGAGCGCACCACCGCGCGCGGCGAGGCCGTCGGCATCGACGACCGCATTCGCAACCGGCGCGACCACGCGTTCGCGGCACGGCTCTCGCGCGACGCCGTCGAAGCGCTGTTTTCCGCCGTCGGCGGCAACGGGCTGGCGCTCGATCAGCCGATCCAGCGCATGTGGCGCGACTCGAACGCCATCGTTCGCCACATCAGCCTCAACTGGGATGCGGTCTCGTCGATGGTCGGGCAGTACCTGCTCGGCCTCGAGCCCAAGGGCCAGTACTGACCGTCCCCAAGCAAACGCCGGAGCGCCGCAGATGTACTCATGGGCCCTGGTCACGGGCGACACGCCGACGACGCTCAACTCACGCTCGCTGCGCGAAGCTCTGGCTTCCTTCGCGACGGGCGTCTGTCTGGTGACGACACGCTCGCTCGACGGCAAGCGTGAAGGCTTGACGATCAACTCGTTCTCGTCGGTGTCGCTGACGCCGCCGCTCGTCCTGTGGAGCATCCGGGACGACACGCGCAGTGCCGACGCGTTTCTTGCCGGCAGGTCTTTCGTCCTGAGCGTGCTGGCCGAGTCGCAGCGTGAGCTCGCGATGCACTTCGCCCGCCCGGCGGCCGACAAGTTCGCCGGCCGCGAAGACGACTTCGAAGAGGGCATCGGCGGCTGTCCTCGCCTGCGCAGCAGCGTCGCCACCTTCGAGTGCACGACCTACTCGCGCTACCAGGAAGGCGACCACACTATCCTGCTCGGCCGCGTCGAGGCGTTCGCCAAGAGCGATATGCAGCCGCTCGTCTTCTACCTCGGCCAGATGGGCTCGCTGGCCGAGCTGGCACAGCGCTGAACACAAGAGCTCCGGGAGACAAGCGTGAACATCAATACCGTCGACCTCAACCTTTTCCTGGTTTTGCAAGCCATCTATGCCACGCGCAGCGTGACGCTTGCCGGCGAGCGCCTGGGCATGACGCAATCGGCCGTGAGCAACGCGCTGAAGCGGATCCGGGAACGCTTCAACGACCCGCTTTTCGTCCGCTCGACGGAAGGGATGGTGCCGTCGCCCCTCGCCGAGCGCCTGATCGGGCCCGTCAACCGCGGCATCGCGCAACTGACGAGCGCCATCGACGAGGGCCGCGACTTCGATGCCGCCAGCTCGACGCGAACGTTCCGGCTCGCCCTCAACGACATCGGCCAGCTGGTCATGATGCCCAGGCTCCTGAGTGTCGCGCTGCAGCGGGCGCCCTACGTCAAGTTCGAGACGGTGCAGGCCTCGTCCATCGCCGAGGTGCGGCAGAAGATGCTGCAGGGCGAGGTCGACCTCTGCACGGGCAGCTGGGGCGTCATGGGCGAAAGCTTCTACCAGCGCCGTCTCTTCGACGAGACCTTCGTCGTGCTGATGCGAAAGGACCATTCGATCGCGCCCGGGCAGCTCGGCTTCGATGCTTACCTTGCGGCGAGCCACATCGCCTACCGGCCGAGCGGATCGACCGATACGGAGCTGCAGCAGACGCTGCACCGCGCCGGCGTGCTCGAGGAGCGCAAGGTCGTGCTGACGGCCGCGCATTCGCTCGGGCTGTCGTCGATCGTCGCTTCGTCGGAGCTGCTGCTGACGGCGCCGGGCCGCCTCGTGTACTCGATGATGGCCGCGCGCTCGGATCTTCGCGCCGAGCCGACGCCGTTCGACGTTCGGCCCTTTCCCGTGCGCCAGCAGTGGCACGAGCGGTTCCATCAGGAAAGTGGCAACCGCTGGCTGCGCGATCTCGTCCACGAGCTGTTCCACGAGGTGTCGAGCCAAGGGGTCGACGTGCCCCGGTCGCTCACTCTGGCGCCAGCCCTTCCCAGGCCCGCTGCAAAAGACGCCGGATCGCCCCCCGCTCCAGAGGCCGCGGGTTCCAGTACGGTTTCGCCATGGCCACGTCCGCTGCCTCGTCGAGATCGGCTTCTGCCAGGCCGATCGACCGAAGGCTCACTGGCGCGCCGTTGACCCGGGCCAGGTCGTAGACCGCTTGCGGCGCATCGGTCGACGCCAGCGCACGGCCGATGCGCGCCATCGCCCCCTGCGCGTGGTCGCGGTTGAAGGCGAGCACGTGGGCCAGAAGCACCGTATGGGTCTGCGCATGCGGCAGATTGAAGGTGCCGCCGAGCGTGTGGCACAGCTTGTGGTGCAACGACATGCCGACGTGCCCGAGCACGGTACCGCACAGCCAGGCACCGTAGAGCGCCTGCGCACGGGCTTCTCGGTCTTCGGCCGATCGGAAGATGCGCGGCAGACCGATGCCGAGCGCCCGGATGCCCTCTTCGGCAAGCGAACTCATGATCGGATTGCCGTCGCGGGCATAGAGTGCTTCGGCCGCATGGGCAATGGCGTTGATGCCGCTTGCGATCGACAACGCCACGGGCAACCCGAGCGTCAGGGCGGGGTCGTAGAGGACCGTCTTCGGCAACACGCGGATGTCGCTGCCCGTTTTCTTTTGTCCTCCTTCGGTGACGCCGTAGATCGGTGTCATCTCGGAGCCGGCGTAGGTGGTCGGCACGGCGAGGATCGGCAGCCCGGACTCGAGCGCGATGGCCTTGCCGAGACCGATCGTCGAGCCGCCGCCGATGGCTACCGCGCAGTCGGCATCGAGAAGCATCGCGTCGGCGCGCGCCCGCAGGGCGACCTTGAGCGGCACGTGCATCTCCGCCTGGTCGAAGATGCCGGCGCCGCAGGATCCCAGCCGATCGAGCGCCATCTCGGCGAGGTGCCGCTGGTCCGGCGTGCTGAGCACGATGGCGCGCCGGGCGCCGAGCCGCTCGACTTCGGCCCGCAGCCCGTCGACGCTGCCCCAGCCGAACACCACCCGCGCCGGATGGCCGACGTAGGTGAAGTCTTCTGGCGTGCTCGCGCCAGCGGCGTCAGGCATTTCGCGTTCAGCCGCGGGCGACAGGCCTGGGGTTGAGGACGAAGCCATAGGACAGGGTGTAGAACGGAATCTCGCTGTGCGTTCCGTCGGGCGCGATCCCCGGCTCGTGCCGTATCCAATCGGCGATCAGGGATTGGCGCACACCGAACACGGCATCGGACTCGAGGTAGGGACCGTCGGCACGGAAGATGTGCGTGATCAGCCGTTCGTAGCCCTCGGCCTCGATCATGAAGTGCAGGTGGGCGGGGCGCCAGGGGTGCCGGCCCAGCGCCGCCAGCATGCGGCCGACGGGACCATCGTGCGGGATCGGATACGGTGCCGCCAGGATCGACTTGAAGAAGAAGCGGCCGTCGGCGAGGCTCTTGAAATTGCCGCGCGCCTGGTGATGGTCGAGGCCCTCGTGCTGAACATCGTAGAAGCCGTCTTCGTCGGACTGCCATACGGCGATGTCAGCACCGACGATGCCCTCGCCACCCGGTCCCCGGATGGTGCCGCTGACGTAGCAGGGCTCGCCCGGCGCGCCCTGGGCAATGTCGTCGCCATTGGCGAAGGCGGGCGCTCCCTCGACGAAGAACGGCCCGAAGACGGTGGCCTCGGTGCAACCGCTCGGCTTGGCGTTGTTTTGCGCGGCGACGAGCGAAGACAGGCCCAAGGTGTCGGACAGCAGGATGAACTCCTGTCGCCGGTTGTCCGTGATGTGTCCGACCTGGGTGAGGAAGGCAACGGCCGCCGTCCACTCGTCTTCGCTCAGCCGCACCTCGCGGGCAAAGTCGTGAAGGTGCCTGACGAGCGCGGCCATCACCTCGCGGAGCCGCGCGTCTTTGCAGCCCGCCTGCGCTGCCAGCACCGCGTCGGTGATCGTCCATTCGTCGACGTTGACCATCGGGGGTCCGGCCTGCGGTCTTCAGGCGGCGAGGCGCTCGCGCCCAGCCGTCTGTTGAACGTCGAGCTTGAACAGCGAGACGGCGTTGTCGCGGCCGATCTTCAGACGGTCAGCCTCGCTGATGGACGCCGCGTCGAACCAGTTCGCAGCATGGTCGATGTTCTCGAACGGCCAGTCGGTCGAAAACAGGATCCGGTCCGAGCCGATCTCGAGCATCGCATCGATGAGCGTCTGCGTGCGGAAATTGCCCGAGGTGGTCAGGTAGAAGTTGCGCTGGAAGTACTCGCCGAACGTTTTCTTCGCCGGATAGGTCTTTGGCGCCCGGATCCAGCCGTTCCGGTTGTCGATCCGCCACATGTTGAAAGGAAGCCCCTCGCCCATGTGGCCGAGGATGATCTTGAGGGCGGGGTGGCGGTCGAAGAGGCCAGAGCCCATCAAGCGCAGCGCGTGAACCGCCGTCTCCTGGTTGAACGCCCAGGTCGGGCCGAGCAGCCACGGGTGGCCGTCGTAGATCTGCGCCCAGGAAGCGATCGGGTTGCGGGGGTGAAGGTAAAACGGCGTGTCGAGCCGCTCGACCACGGCCCAGAACGACTCGTACTGCGGCGCGTCGTAGTAGACGCAGTTCTCGGGGCTGCCGATCTGCGAAAAGCCATTGACGAGGGCGCCCTTGAAGCCCAGCTCGGAGATGCAGCGCTCGAGCTCGCGTGACGCCGCGTCTGGATCCTGCATCGGCAACGCCGCGAAGCCCTGGAAGCGATCGGGCCGGCGCGCCACCTGTTCGGCGAGATAGTCGTTGGCACGGCGGGCGATTTCCTTCGCCTTGGCAACGTCGTAGATCGCCTGAACCGTCGGAGCGTTCAGCGACAGGATCATCATCTCCATGCCGCTTTCGTCCATGAGGCGAAGACGCTGGTCCTGGATGTCGATGAGGCGAGAGCGCAGTTCCTGCCAGTACTCGGCCGGCACGAAAGGCTGCGAATCGTTCAGCGTCTCGGGAATCGCAAAGTGTTCTTCGAGGCCAATCTTGCCGATCATCAAAACTCTCCCAGCCGCGCTGAATGACAGGTGCTCAATCTATGAAGCGGCGTCGGCATCGGCCAACGAAATCTGGTGATGTGCTCATGGGCCGCAGACATGGCCGCGGGCCGGGTCAGGCGTTTCCCGCGGCGAGTTCGGTCAGCTGCCTCGGATCGGCGCGCTCGTGGTCACCGAAGCGGTCGCCGAAGTCGAAGAAGTCGTCGTGCTGGAAGCCGTTTGCGTAGTACTGGATCTCCCACCAGTTGTGATCCAGATCCTCCATGTAGAACGAGTAGACGCCGTGCATGTTTTGCACCTGCAGGACCTGCCTGATCTTGTACTTCTCCCGGTTTGCGATGGCCGCCTCGTGGGCTCGATCGACCGCTTCCATGCTGCCGACATCGACGCCCCAGTGGTTGAGAACGTTGGTCGGATGGATCTGGTCTCCGACCTCGACGCAGACGACGTGAAATCGCATGCCGAGGCGGATCGCCATCGCCGGCATGGCGTGCCGCACGCATTCGAGGCCGAGAAACTCCTCGTAGAACCTGCGCGACTCGACGAGGTTCATGCATTCGAGCGTGCCGTGGCTCAGGCAGTAGGGCTTGACGATCGAATCCCTCGCGGGCGTTTCGACCCGGCAGTCGTCTGGAAGCATGGCGATCTCCTCGGTGATTAGGCCGTCGATCGGAACCGATCGGCGGCGGTGATGAACGAATCGGCAAAGAAGCGGTCTTCGGGCAGGCCGCATATGCGCGTGAAGTCGGCCCGGGCGCTGTCGATCACGATCGGCGCCCCGCAGGCGTAGACCTCATGCCCGGAGAGATCGGCAAAGTCTTCGACGACCGCCCGGTGCACGAAACCCGTCCTCCCTGACCACCCGCATTCGGGCGTCGCTGCGCTCAGCACGGGAACGAATGTCACGTGCGGGTGGGCGGCGGCCCACTGCTCGGCCCACTCCGCCATGTACAGGTCAGGCCGCCGCCGACCACCCCAATAGAAGGTCGTCGCACGGCGAATGCCCTTTTGCTCCGCGTCTTCGAGCAGCGCCTTGATCGGCGCGAACCCGGTTCCCGCGGCCAGCATGACCACCGGCCGGTTCGAGTCTTCGCGGAGGAAGAACGTGCCCAGGGGCGCTTCTATCTTCAGGATTTCGCGCACCTTCAGGCCGCCGAAAACGCGATCCGTGAACAGCCCGCCGGGAAAGTGTCGGACGTGGAGTTCGATCTGACCGTTGCCTTCTGACGATGGCGCGTTGGCCATCGAATAGCGGCGCCGCTCGCCCTGGCCCGCCTCGAGCTCGATGTACTGGCCGGCCTTGAAGCGCAGCGGCTCGTTTGCCGGCAGGCCGAGCACGAGCTTCATGACGTCGGGCGCGAGGCGCTCGGCCTGGAGAACGCGCACCGGCATCGACTTGCTCCGCAGCGCCTCTTGCAAGGCCAGTTCGCGAAGCTCGATCACGAGGTCGGACTTCGGCTTGGCCTGGCAGAGCATGGCGTACCCGCGCGCCTTGTCCGCCTCGCTCAGATAGGCCGGATGGACCGCACCGACGTCGAGCTCGCCCTCGACAACGCGCCCGCGGCAGGTGTTGCAGACTCCCGAGCGACAGCTGTAGGGCAGGTAAAAGCCGGCAGCGAGGCCGGCGGCCAATACCGTCGATTCGGCGCTGCACGCGAACCGATGTCCGCTCGGCAGAAGAGTGATGGTGTGCAAACCGGCCTCGGCAACCCTGGTGAACTGCTCGGCGGAGTGTGTCAGGAGTGCGCCGCACCGGCGGCCATCGCGCCCGGCCGAGCCGTCGATCGATTGCCGAGGCTCCAGACCGCGGCGGCGGCAACCAGCGAGGCGCAGCCGATGAGTGTGAACATCGGTACCGGTCCCTGATATGCCTGCTGCAACGTGCCGACGACAAAGGGCCCGAGGATGGCGCCGAAGCGCCCGACGCTGAGCATCATGCCGACGGCGGTGGCGCGGGCCGACGTTTCGTAGGCGGTGGCGGTGAAGTTGTTCAGCACGAACTGGGCGCCGATCACGAAGAAGCCGGCCGCCGCGGTGCAGACGATGTTGACGACGTGCCCGTTCAGGAACACGAGGGCCAGCACGGCGAGGCCGCCCATCGCCCACCACAGGGCCAGGACCGTGCGGCTCGAGCCGCGTCGGTCGGCCAGGAAGCCGCAGGCGAGGCCGCCGAGGAACGACATCGTCTGCATCAGCGCGCCGAAGCCGAAGCTGGCGGCGAACGTCTCACCCCGCTTCATCATGACCGTGGGTATCCAGCCGGTCAGGCCGAAGATGCAAAAGAGGCTCAGAAAGGCCACCAGCCACACGGTCAAGGTCAGGCGCCGCAGGCCCGGTGCCAGCAGCCGGGCCACGGAACCGGACACGGCGGCGGTCGTGCCGGTATTCAGCGTGGCGTCGCGATAGATGTCGCGCCGCTCGGGCCGCAGGCGCGTCAAGAGCGCCCTGATCTCCACGGTCCGTTCCTTGAGGGCGAGAAACTTGACGGACTCCGGCAAGATGAAGTGCATGGCGATCGTGAGCGGAATCGACAGCGACCCGATCCAGTACAGCACTTTCCAGCCGTAAAGCGGCGTCAGGAAGACGCCGACCAGACCCGCCAGCGTGCCGCCGAGGGCCCAGCCAAAGGCAACCCCCCACAGCGAGAACGTGTTGGCGACCCGGCGCGGCGCCAGCTCGTTGATGTAGGTCGTGGCGAGCGGCAGCAGCACGCCGAGACCGAGCCCCGTGAGCACCCGCAAGCTGCAGAAGGCGGCAAACGAATCCGCGAGCAAGGGTGTGGCGAGCGTGAAGACGCTGGTGATCCACAGGCCGCCCAGCAAGGTGACCCTCCGGCCGATGCGGTCGGCGATCACGCCGTGCGTCGCCGCACCGATCAGGAAGCCGACGAGCCCGCTCGACACCAGCAAACCGGCCTGCCCGGGTGCCAGGCCCCACGGCTTGGCGACATAGTGGATGACGTATGCCGGGTTGAATGTGTCGTACCCGTCGAACATGGTCACGGCAGCCATCATGACCCCGAGCCATCGGTGCAAAGGGCCGACCCTGGCTTCGGCCAGCTCCTCGTTGACGTCGATGTCCATGAACACGCTCGGGCTTCGGGGAAGGCAATTTACCGGCGCCCTTCGCATTGCCGCAAACGAATTCTGGTGATGCGCCTATTGCTCATCTCGATGCGATATGCGGCAGCGTTCGGCTGCGAGCACACGGTATGGCGCACTGGCTCGCAGATGCC
>CAXSEJ010000012.1:0-22321 GCA_964236395.1 uncultured Rhizobacter sp. | reverse complement strand
CGCCAACCCGGTGTGGATCCACGACGACGACATCGACCTCGACTACCACGTGCGCACCATGGTGCTGCCCAGGCCGGGCTCGATGACGCAGCTCGAGGCGCTCGCCGCGCGCCTGCACTCGATGCTGCTCGACCGCAGCCGCCCGCTCTGGGAGTTCTACGTCATCGAGGGGCTGGCCGACGGCCGCATCGGCTTCTACGGCAAGGTGCACCACTCCGCCGTCGACGGCCAGGCCGGGGTGGCGATGGCGACCAGCCTGTTCGACCTCACGCCCGAGCCGCGGCCGGTGAAGCCGCCGCGCGAGCGCCGCGGCAGCACCTATCAGCTCGGCGTCGCCGAGCTGATGGCGGCGGCGCTGCAGAACCAGCTCCAGCAGGTGGTGCAGAGCGTCAAGCTGCTGCCCGCGATGGCCAGCACCGCCCTCGATGCCGCACGCGAGGCTCTGGCCGCCCGCCGGACCGAGAGCAAGACCGAGCGGGCGGCGCGGAAGGCCGCGAAACCGGCCTCGATGTTCAAGCTGGCGCCGCCCACGCCCTTCAACCACACGATCACCAATCAGCGGGCCTTTGCCGCCGTCTCGCTGCCCCTGCCCGAAGTCAAGGCGATCGGCAAGGCGGTGGGCGGCTCGATCAACGACATCGTCCTCTGGCTGTGCAGTACCGCGCTGCGCTCGTACCTGAAGGAGGGCCGCGAGCTGCCCGAGAAGTCGCTCGTCGCCGGCGTGCCGATCTCGCTGCGCAGCGAAGGCGACACGAGCAACAACAACCAGGTCGCCGGCACGCTGATCGAACTCGGCACCGAGTGCGGCGATCCGCTGGCGCGGCTGAAGGCGATCCAGCGCGGCACGGGGGCGATGAAGCGGCAGATGGGCACCTTTCGAGGCGTCGTCCCGACCGACTTCCCGTCGCTCGGCTCGCCCTGGCTGATCAGCGGCCTGGCTGCGCTCTACGGGCGCTCGCGCATCGCCGACTGGCTGCGCATCGCCAACGTGACGATCTCCAACGTGCCGGGCTCGAAGGTGCCGGTCTACATGGCCGGCGCCAGGATGACCGACTACTACCCGCTGTCGATCGTGGTCCACGGCATCGCGCTCAACATCACCGTGCAGAGCCACGTCGACCAGCTCTGCTTCGGCCTGATCGCCTGCCGGCGCGCCGTGCCCGATGTGCACGAGCTCGGCCGGCACCTCGTCGAGGCGATGGCCGCCCTGCGCAAGCTCGCCGCGCCGCTGCTCGCTGCGCCGCTGGCGGTGGCCGAGACCGCCGCGGAACCGGCTGCGCGACCAGCGGGCCCGCCGCGCGTGGCGGCCAAGCGGGCGCGGCCGCCCAGGCTGCGTGCGGTGCCGGCTTCCACGGCACCGGCGCCAGCCAAGCCGCGCAAGGTCCGCGCCGGAGCGGCGCGCTGATCAGAGCAGCTCTTCGGAAGCGAACGGCTCCAGCAGCCACCTCTTCAGGCGCAGCAGCCAGTCGCTGTGCGGCTCCTCGAGCACGACGGTTTCCTGGCCGTCGGCCGAGGTGCTCACCCATTCGATCGTGTCGTCGTCGGCCGCCAGCCGCAGCTGGTAGACGCTCTCGCGCCGGTCGCGATCGATCAGCCCCTGGATCTGCGCCGCCAGGGCCGGGCTGTCGATGAGCAGGCCGGCCTCGGTGTTCGACCAGGCCGAGCGCTCGTCGAGGTTCATCGAACCGACGAACACCTGGCGACGGTCGATCACCGCCACCTTCGCATGCAGCCGGCCGAACGACTTGCCGAAGTCGCCGAAGCTGCCGGCGCTGCGCGCCAGGTCCGGGCTCAGCTCGTAGATCTGCACGCCCAGGCGCAGCAGGTCGCGCCGATAACCGGCGTATCGCCAGTGCACGAGCGGCTCGTCGGTGGCGCCGAGCGAGTTGGTGACGATCGAGATCTGCACCCGCCGCTGCCTCAGCGCCTTGATGTTCGCCATGCCGTCGGTGCCCGGGATGAAGTACGGCGAGGCGACGACGAGCTCGGTCTGCGCCGCGTCGAACGCCTCGAGCACGCTGCGGGCCACGGTCGAGGCGGTGTCGCTTCGGCGTCTGCGGCTCACCTTCGCCGGCGCATCGGCGAAGACCTCGGCCGTGGCGAAGGTCATCGCCAGCCGGCCGGCCTCGAAGCCGAGCTCCACCGAGGCGGCGCCGAGCGGGTCGCTCGGTGCCGGCGCGAGGCCCGGCGAGGCATCGCGCGTGGCCTCGTCGAAGCGGCGCCGCGCCGTGTCGCGGTCGAACGGCAGCCGGACCACCGTCTCGACCGGGTACGCGTATTCGCTGTTCCAGTAGCGGTCGAACACTTTCGACAGCTCGCGCACCACCGGGCCCGCGACGACGACGTCCATGTCGATGAAGTTGGCTGCGGTGCTGCGCATGAAGTACTCGTCGGCCATGTTGCGGCCGCCGGTCACGGCGAAGCGGTTGTCGGCGACGAGCAGCTTGTTGTGCATGCGGTGGTTGATGCGGGTGAACTCGCGCAGCGAGAGCAGCAGCCGGCCGACGAGCGAGCCGCCGCGTGCCGGCAGCGGGTTGAAGAGTCGGACCTCGACGTTCTCGCAAGCGGCCAGCGTGGCGAACAGCTCGTCCTTGCCGCTGCTGTACAGGTCGTCCACGAGCAGGCGCACGCGTACCCCTCGCGCCGCGGCTTCTCTCAGCTCGCGCAGGAACTGCAGGCCGACGCCGTCGCGCTGGATCAGGTAGTACTGGACGTCGAGCGTGCGCTCGGCGCGTTCGACGAGGGCGAGGCGGGCATCGAAGGCGAAGTCGCCCGTCGGCAGGAGGCGAAAGCCCGATTCGCCGGCCGACGCGCCGGCGAGGCTGGCCCGCTCGATGGCGGCCAGGCGCGTCGTCCGGGTGCTCGCGTCGTCGGCCGCGGCACTGCTCGTGCGTGGCGGCAGTGGCGGCAGGCTGCTGCAGGCGGTCGACCCGAGCAGCGCGGCGAGGATCAGCCAGCGGAGGCCGATCAGGGCGAAGTCGGTTTGCCGGGCGCGGGCGCGGCGGGATGCGGCTGCGGCCGCAGCGGGAAGGGGTGTGGCGAGGGGAGCGAAGCGCATGCGAAGACGCTGGCAGGAGCGACCGAGGAATCGCGTTCGCCCATTTCAGGCACGTCGTGTTCCTTCGCCTCGAGCGAATCGACCCCGAGCAGCACCGCCATGACCCAGGCCACGGCCGTGAAGAGCGCACAGCCGACGACGCCGAGCCCGGCGAGGGCGATGCCGCCCGGCCACGAAGGCGCCAGGGTGGCGAAGGCCGCGACGCAGACGAGCGCTGTCAACGCCGCGGCGCCACGCCAGCGGCCGGGCAGCGAGCCGTTCAGTGCCACGATGTAGGCGAGCAGGGCGGCGTGGGCGAAGCCCATCTGGGCGAAGCCCATGGCCTGCAGGCCGGCGGCCAGGCTGTCGAGGAACGACACGTCGCGGATGCTCCTTCGAGGGCGTTCGGGCAGCCGGCGTGCCTAGAACTCGACGCGGCCGCGGCCGCAGCGCTTGGCGCGGTACAGCGCTGCGTCCGCGCTCTCGAGCAGCACGCTGGCGTCGACTGCCGCGGCGGCGACCTGGCTGGCCACGCCGATGCTGACGCTGAGCCAGGAGCCGCTCGGCGAACCCTCGTGCTCGATCCTGGCGTCGTCCACCTTGGCCATGCAGTGCTCGGCGACTTGCCGCGCCGCCTCGAGGTCGGCGCCGGGCAGCAGCAGCGCGAACTCCTCGCCGCCGTAGCGCGCGACCAGCTCGCCGCCGCGCCGCACCGAGGCGCTCACGATCCGCGCCACCTTGCGCAGGCAGGCGTCGCCGACGGGGTGGCCGTAGTGGTCGTTGTATTCCTTGAAGTGGTCGATGTCGATCATCAGCAGGCCGAGCGCCTCCGAGCGGCGCGCGGCACGCAGCCACTCGCTTTTCAGCGTCTGGTCGAAGAGGCGGCGGTTGCCCACCTCGGTGAGCGCGTCGGTGGTCGAGAGGCGCACCAGCTGCTCGTTCAGGCGCTGCATCTCGAGCGCCACCATCTTCTTCTCGGTGATGTCCTGGAACGCACCGGTCAGCCGCACGACCTTGCCGTGCTCGACGACGGGCACGCCCTGCGTGCGCACCCAGCGTGGGTTGCCGCCGGCGGTGAGGAAGGGCAGCTCGAGGTCCCAGCGCGTGCCGTCGCGCGTACCGGCCGCCACCGCCGCCTCGATCTGCGGCCGCGCCTCGGCGGCATAGAACTCGAGCGCGTCGCGCACGCACAGCACGGTTCCCGGCTCGATCTCGTGGAGGCGGTACATCTGCTCGGTCCATTCGACGCGCTGCGTCGCCAGGTCGAGCTCCCAGCCGCCGATGTTGCCCAGCTCGCCGGTGCGGCGCAGCATCTGCGTCGAACGTTCCATCTGCGCCTCGGCCTCCTTGCGCCGCGTCAGGTCCATGTGCGTGCCGCTCATGCGCAGCGGCCGGCCGTCGCCGTCGCGCTCGACGACCTTGCCGCGGCTGAGCAGCCAGACCCAGTGGCCCGACTTGTGCCGGACCCTGAATTCGCATTCGTAGGCCACCGTTTCCTGGCCCAGATGCGCCTCGATGGCGGCGAGGTGGCGCGCCTTGTCGTCGGGGTGGAGGAGGTCGCGCCATGCGGTGCCGCGCGGCCCGACTTCGCCGGCGGCGTAGCCGAGCTGCCGGAACACCACCTCGTTGTGCTCGAAGCGGTCGTCGCGCAGGTCCCAGTCCCAGAGGCCGAGATCGGCGCCCTGGAGTGCGAAGCCGAGCTGCTCGGCGACCTTCTGCCTGTCGGCCGCCGCGCTCGCTTCCAGCACGACCAAGGCACGGCGCCGCCACTGGCCGCGGTTCAGGCCGATGCCCGCGCCCCCGCCGAGCACCACGAAGAAGAGCGCATAGGCCCAGCTTTGCCGGCGCCACGGCTCGATCACCTCGGTCAGCGACCGGCTCACCGTGATGACCAGCGGCTTGTCCATGTGCAAGGGCTCGGGATCGAGCGTGCGCAGCGCCGTCAGGCGCACGTCGCCCTTCTCGTTCGGGCCGACGCTGCCGACGATCACCGGCGTCGCCCCCGGCTCGTGGTCCAGGCCGGCCTGCCGGGCCACGGCCTTCTGCCAGTCGCCTTCGGTGCGGCCCGGGTCCGGCGGCATGGTCACGAAGACCTTGCCATCGGCGTGGCCGACGGCCACCCACATGTCGGGCGCGTAGAGCACCGAACGCAGCAGCACCTCGAAGTACTCGGGCTCCAGAGCGGCCGCCACGGCACCCGCGAACGCGCCGTTGCTGCCGGTCACGGTGCGCGCGAAGACCACCGTGTGGCCGCCGAGCGATGTCTTGTACGGCGCCGCGACGTGCAGCGTGGCGCCGCTGAGCCGGTCGCGCGACGCTCGGAAGTACTCGCGGTCGGTGAAGTCGCGGCCGAGCAGCGTGTCGACACTGCTCGCCGCCACCGTGCCGTCGGCGTCGAGCAGCACCATCGAGCGCACGCCTGGAATGGCATCGCTCAGCGCCTTGAGCCGGGTCGAGATGAGCGTCGAGACGCTGTGCACCGGCGTGGTCGAGAACTCGTCGCGCACGCTGACCAGCGCCCGGTTGATGCCGACGAGCTGCTGGCCGACGTTCTCGTCGATGACGCGCGCCTGCACGCGCAGCCGGTCACGCTCGGTCGCCTCGATCATGCCGAGGGCCCGGAACTGCGACCAGGCGAGCATCGCGCCGAGGATGGTCAGGCCGAGCACCAGGACCACCCATTCGGCAACGAACTGGCGCGGCCGCCGCAACCGCAGCCGCCGCAACCGCGGCGACATGGCGGGCCCGGCCTGCACCGGCGCGATCGTGGGCAAAAAGTCACCCGCGACCGTCGAGGAGAACCATTTCATCGCCCGTCTTCGGCCGATCCAGAGGGAAATGAAGTCGCGCCGGCTCGGCACCGTGAACGATTGCAGCGGCGATGCGCCGCTTCCCGGGGCTGGATGGAATTACAGTCCGGGCCATGCCGGCCGCGACACCGTCTTCACCCGTGCTCGGAGCGGTGCGCCTGAACGAGGCGCAGGCCCGGGCGGCCGGCTTCGGCATCGACGCGGGCAACGGCGAGCCCGGCGCGCCGCTGCTCGTGATCGCCGGCGCCGGCTCCGGCAAGACGCTGACCCTGGCCGCGCGGGTCGCTCGCCTGGTGCTTGCCGGTGCCGACCCGGGCCGCCTCCTGCTGCTCACGTTCTCGCGCCGCGCCGCGCAGGAGATGGAGCGCCGCGTCGGCCGCGTGCTGCACGACGCGCTCGGCCTCGCCGGCACCCGCGCCGCGCCGCGGCTGGCCTGGTGCGGCACCTTCCACAGCGTCGGTGCGCGCCTGCTCCGGCTTCATGCCGCGGCGATCGGGCTCGACGCCGCGTTCACGGTCGACGACCGCGCCGACTCCGAAGATCTTCTGCACCTGCTGCGCCAGCGCCTCGGCCTCGCCTCGAGCGCACGGCGCTTCGCGCAAAAGGCCACCTGCCTCGCGATCTATTCGCGGGTCGTCAACTCACGGCGCAGCCTGGCCGACGTGCTGGCGACGAGCTATCCCTGGTGCGTCGATCGGCACGACGAGCTCAGGCGCCTGTTCGCGGCCTACGCCGCCGAGAAGCAGGACCAGCGCGTGCTCGACTTCGACGACCTGCTCGTCTGGTGGGCCGCGGCGATGGCCGAGCCGGCGGTCGGCGCCGCCATCGCCAGCCGCTTCGACCACGTGCTCGTCGACGAGTACCAGGACACCAACCGCATCCAGGCCGAGATCGTCCGGGGCCTGCGCCCCGGCGGGCGCGGGCTCACCGTGGTCGGCGACGACGCCCAGTCGATCTACTCGTTCCGCGCCGCCGAGGTCCGCAACATCCTCGACTTCGCGGCCGGCTGCACGCCGGCCGCGACCGTGCTCACCCTGGAGCAGAACTACCGTTCGACCGCGCCGCTGCTCGCCGCCTCGAACGCGGTCATCGCCCTTGCCTCGGAACGACACGCCAAGGAGCTCTGGAGCGACCGGCCGCTGGCCGACAAGCCCCGCCTCGTCTGGGTCGACGACGAGGCGGCCCAGGCCGGGTGGGTGGCCGAGCGGGTGCTCGCCTTGCGCGAGAGCGGCCTGGCGCTGAAGCAGCAGGCGGTGCTCTTCCGCAGCGCCCAGCACAGCAACGCGCTCGAGCTGGAGCTGGCGCGTCGCCGCATCCCGTTCGTCAAGTACGGCGGCCTCAAGTTCCTCGATGCCTCGCACGTCAAGGACGTCCTGGCGGTGCTGCGCTTCGCCGCCAACCCGCGCGGCCAGCGTGCGGCGCTGCGGGCGCTGCAGCTCGTGCCCGGCGTCGGCGTGGCGACGGCAGCGCGCCTGCTCGGCGTGATCGAGTCGGCGAGCGACCCGGCGGCGTCGCTCCTCGCCGTGGCGGCGCCTTGCGCGGCGTGGCCGGCATTCGCCACGCTCTTCGCCGAGCTGCGTCGGCAGGAGCGCGCGTGGCCGGCCGAGATGACGAGCGTCGAGGCCTGGTACCGCCCGCTGCTCGAGCGCCGCCACGACGACGCCGCGATGCGCGCGGCCGACATCGCCCACCTCGCTCGTCTCGCCGGCGGCTACGTCAGCCGGGAACGTTTCCTCACCGAGCTCGCGCTCGATCCACCGGCCGCGACGAGCGACGAGTCGGGACCGCCGGAGCGCGACGAGGACTACCTCGTCCTCTCGACGATCCATTCGGCCAAGGGGCAGGAGTGGAACGCGGTCTCGGTGCTCAATGTCGTCGATGGCTGCCTGCCGTCGGACATGGCCACGGGCTCGCCGGCCGAGATCGACGAGGAGCGGCGCCTGCTTTACGTCGCGATGACCCGCGCTCGAGAGCACCTGCACCTGCTCGTGCCGCAGCGCTTCCACGTGACTCAGCAGTCGGCCTACGGCGACCGACACCTCTACGCCTCGATCAGCCGCTTTGTCCCGCCGGCCTTGCAGCATCTCTTCGACCATGAAAAGCCGAAGGCCGCGTCGTTCACCGACGCGGCCTTCGTGAGCACGGCTGGTGCCGGCGTCGACCTCGGCGCGCGGGTACGCGCCGGCTGGGCCTGAGGCCCCCTGCCGACCTCGCCGTCAGAGCTTGTCGACGGCGCCCTTGACCTTTTCCTTGGCATCGCCCAGGCCGGCCTGAACCTTGCCGGCGGTCTTGTCGACCGTGCCTTCGGCTTCCAGGTCGCGGTCGCCCGTGACCTTGCCGGTGGTTTCCTTGACGCTGCCCTTGGCCTGCTCGACACGGCCCTTGACCTGATCCTTGTTCATCGCGATTTCCTTTCGGTGATGGCCGCCTGGGCGGCGAGAACGAACGGCTGGCGCCGCTCGCGTTCTGCAGTGAAATTTCATTTCCGCACGGCCGCCACAGGCCGCGTATCGGACGGCACCTACTCGTCGTGTCGGTCCGGGCAGGGTCTGCACAAGCGCCCGGGTCAGGTCGCCGGTTCGGCCTTTTTGAGCCCGCGGATGTTCAGCGCAGCGAGGCAGAACTGCAGCGCAATGATCGCCCAGGCCTGGGTGTGCCAGCCCCACGCCACCCAAAGCAAATTGCTGAGCAGGAAGAACCAGAAGCCGGCGAATCGCCGCCGCTTCTGGGTCGAGGCCACCAGCCAGGCGGCGAGCAGGGAGACCGCCATCGCCGGCCATTGCACGAGATCGATCCAGTCCATGCGCCCTGCGGAGCAACTGGAAGGCCCATGCGCGCCCGCCCCACTGGCGCAAGCGCCGACGATGCGAATCGCGACCGGCACATACATTGCTGGCTCACGACTTGCACCGGCCGCGCGCCTGCTCATGACCCATCTCCACCGGCTCCACGTCCTTGCCTTGTCCCTGGTGCTCGCCGCCTGCGCCGGTCGGGCTGGCGACCCGTCGGCTGCCGCGGCGCAGTCGGCCGGGCCGGAGTCGGCTTCGCCGGCCGAGCTTCGGCCTGCGCCGGCAGCCGCACCGCTCGCGGCCGCGCCGTTCAGCGAAGCCGTGGCGCGGGCGGGCGAGCGGCTGCTTCAGGACGCGCAGTCGACCGTCGCTGCCGGCCAGCGCGAACTCGTCATCGACCCGCTCATCGACGCCAGCACCGGCCAGCAGACGGCGGGCACGGTGCAGATGGGCGTGCAGCTGAGCGCGCTGATCAGGAGCCGCGTGCCGGCCTGGAACGTGAAGCCGCTGACCCGCACCAGCCTGGCCGGCAAGCCGCTGCTCCTGATCGGCACCCTGACGGCGATCAGTGCCGCCGGCGCCAGGGAGCAGAACGCCGATGCGTTCCGCGTCTGCCTCGTTCTCATCGACCTGCGCAGCGGGCGGGTCGTCGCCAAGCGCGTCGACCGAGCGACCCTCGCCACGGTGAACGCCGAGCCGACCACGCTGTTCCGGGACAGCCCGACCTGGGCGCTCGACAAGACGTCCGCGGCCTACATCAAGTCGTGCCAGGGCAGCTCGCAAGGCGATTCGGCGGAGCCGGGCTATCTCCTGCGCCTGCCGGCCGCCGCGCTCGTCAACGAAGCGTCGATGGCCTTTGCCGAGAACAAGACCGCCGAGGCCCACAAGCTCTTTCGCGAGGCCCAGCCCGTCGCCGACGCCGACGACCTGCGCGTGCTGAACGGCCTTTACATGACGAGCTGGCGCGCCGGCAAGAAGAAGGAAGCGGCCGAGACTTTCGCCAGGATCGTCAACGTCGGCCTCGACGCCAGGGGGCTGCCGATCAAGATCTTCTTCAATCCAGGGCAGACGACGCTGATCCAGTCGGCCGACCTGCAGTCGCAGTACGCCGTCTGGCTGCGTGAGCTGGCGGTGCAGGTCGGCCGACGCGAAACCTGCACGAAGGTGGTCGGCCACACCAGCCGCACCGGCGACGCGGCGGCCAATGTCGCGCTGTCGCAGAGGCGTGCCGGGCTCGTCAAGGCCACACTCGAGCGGCAGAACAAGAAGCTCGGCCAGCGCCTCAGCGCCGAAGGCGTGGGCGCGAGGGAGATCCTCGTCGGCCTGGGCACCGACGACGCGCGCGACGCGCTCGATCGGCGCGTCGAGTTCCGCACCGTCGACTGCCACTGACTGCCACTGACCGCGACCGAGGGCCGCTCGCTGCCTCGAACGGGTCAGAGACTCGGTTCGAGCCTATCGCGTCATCGCGTCAGCTGCCGCTGATATTCCTCCATGCTCGCTAGCAGCTGATCGTCGGGTGGCAGCTGGCCCCCGGGCGTGAAGTGGTCGACGACCTCGGGCAGCAGTTGAGACAGGCCTTGACGCGCCTCGTCCTGGCTGACGCCGGCCTGGGCGGCGATGTGCGAGAGCTGTTCTTCGCCGAGCACGTCGCTCACCGCTTCGGGCGGGAGCGACTGGTTCGCTCCGGTGCCCACCCAGGACCGGGCATGGTCGCCATAGCCCTTCTGCGTGAACCGCTCCAGAAGGCCACCCAGCCCGCCGGCTCCGCCCATCCCGGCCAAGCCACCCAAGCCACCCAAGCCACCGCCGCCGACGCCCGACGAGAGCGAGCCCCCCGATCCGCCGCCCCGGCTGGTGAGCATGCCGAGCACGACAGGCAGCAGCGACATGAGCACGGGGCTCAATCCACCGGCCCGGCCGCCACCCATCCCGCCACCAAGAGCGCCGCCGAGGGCGCCACCCAAGCCGCCGCTTCCCGAGCGGCCGAGAAGGCCACCGAGCACTTGATCGAGCAGTCCCATGTTCAGTCCTTTTAAGAGAGGTGACGGCCCATAGCAACCGACGCTCCCTGCCAACCTCTAACGTGCCGCCTTGACCGTGGCACCCGACGAGCGCAAGGGCCGCGCCGCCTCGTGCAGACCGCCGATGCGGCGCGGCTCGGCCGCCTGCTCGCCCAGCCGAGCGAGGAGCGAGGCCGTCGTCTCGACGCTGCGGGTCAGCGAGAAATGTTCGCAGGCCCGTTGCCGTGCGGCCTCGCCGAAGGCCGCGCGCCGTGTCGGGCGATCGACCAGGTCGGTGACGCGAACCGCCAGGCCGTCGTAGTCGTTGTCGTTGGCGATGTAGCCGGTCACCTCGTGCTGGATCATGTCGGCGACTCCGCCGACCTTGCACGCGACGACCGGCAGGCCCGTGGCCATCGCCTCCATCACCGCGAACGGCATGGCCTCGCTGTGCGAGGACGACACCGCCACGTCGAGCTCGTTGAGCACCTCGACCATGTTCTGCTGCATGCCGGCGAAGTGCACCACGCCCTCGAGATGGAACCGGGCGACGAAGGCCAGCAGGGTCGCGTGCATCATGCCGTCGCCGACGAGCACGAAGTGCACGTCAGGCCGCAGCTCGTGCACCGACAGGGCCATGCGCAGGAACACGTCGGGCCCCTTTTCCCACGACAGCCGGCCGACGAAGCCGACCAGGACCGCCTCGGCCGCCACGCCGAAGCGCGCGCGCAGCGCGCCGGTGCGCGACGGCCGCGGCCGGAAGTGCTCGGTGTCGACGCCGTTGGGCACGAAGTGCACGTGGCGCGGGTCGACGCCGATACCGAGGGCGTGGAAGAACGTGTGCCGGCAGACGACGGCGAGGTGCGTGCCGGCGGCCCGCTGCACCTCGATGTCGAGCGTGTTCACGGTGCGGCCGTGGATGGTCGCGAGCACCGGCCGGCCGGTGAGTCGCCCGACCAGGCCGGCGAGGACATGGGCGTTGGGCAGGTGCGACTGGATCACGTCGACCTGGCTCGACTGCACCAGCGCCGAGGCGAGCTGGATCGACTGCCACGACGGCTCTTCGGCAATGGCGGTGGTGTAGACCTCGGCGCCGAAGCGACGCAGGTGGTCGGTGAACGGGCTCTCGAACGGCGCCAGCACCGAGACGCGAAAGCGCTCGGACGGCATGCGCTCGACGAGCCGGGCGACCGAATTCTCCATGCCGCCGACGATGGCGTTGCCGACGATCTCCAGCACGTGCGTGCGCGGCATGGGGGGCGTGGTGAGGTCGTTCATGGCAGTGTCAGCAGCAGACGTCGCGCAAACGCAGCGGCTTGCCATCGAGTGAGGAAGAAAGGGTGGGGTCGATGCCGAGCCAGGCGGCGGCGGTGCCGCCCCAGATGCGGTCCCTGGCGTCGGCCGAGGCACCGAGCTCGTCGAGCAGCGCCGTCACCCAGCCCATGCGCTCGGCGATGTGGGCGCCGCTGCAGGGCAGGAAGCAGTCACTGCCGAACTGCAGCGTCTCGGCGCCCAGCACCTCGAGCGCTCGGCCGAGCGCTTCGCGGCGGTACGGCGGCGGCGGTCCGAAGGAGATGTCGAAGCGGAACATCGCCTCGTCGGGCGGCACGCCGTGAATGCGGTCGATCAGGCCGACCGCGATGGCCTCGTCGACCCAGGGCCAGCCGAGATGGGCCAGCGTCACCTTGAGTCCGGGATGGTCGCGCAGGGCCTCGAAGAAAGTCGGCCGGCAGAAGCGCCCGGAGCGGCCGTCGATGAAGATGCCGCTGTGGAACAGCAGGGGCACGCCGAGCCGTGCCGCCTCGGCGAAGACCGGCTGCACCGCCTCGTCGTACGGGTACCACCCGGTGGGCACCATCTTCACCCCCGACAGGCCGAGCGCCTCGACGGCATGGCGCAGGTGCTGCGGCGCCTCCGGATCGCGCGGGTCGACCACCGCGAAGCCGACCAGGCGATCGCGGTGGTTCTTCACCAGCGCGGCGAGGTGCTCGTTGCCGCGTTGCAGCGAGCTCGCGTCGTCGAGGGAGAAGCCTTCGCTGAGGAAGGGCGCGAGCAGTACGCCGATGTCGATGCCCGCCTCGTCGAGCGAACGCAGAACGTCGTCTGCGCGCTCGCGGCCAGTGCAATGCAAATGGGCGTCGATGATCATCGTGGCACCGCGCGGCGCTTCTCCCAAAGACGACGCGGGCGTGGTTGTTGTGATTCGTGAGCCGAGCCGCATTGCGTTGGCAAGCGATGTGCCGGTCGGTTATGGTCCGGTCCATGCGAGCCGGGGTCGTCTGGGCGGTCGTCGCGGCCGGCGCGTTGGCTGGTCTGGCCGGCTGCGCCGGGCCCGGGCCTCGGCTCGGCACGTTGCCTTCGCCGACGCGCCTCGATCCGCTCGAAGACGCCGGCGTCGCCGATGCCGAACCCCGCATCGAGCTGATCCGGCCCGGCGGTGCCAACAAGCCCTACCAGGTGCTCGGCCGCGACTACGTGCCGATCACGCGCGATCAGCCGTTTCGCGAACGTGGCCTGGCCTCGTGGTACGGCGGCAGGTTCCACGGCCGGCGCACGGCGAGCGGCGAGGTCTACGACATGCACGCCATGACCGCAGCGCACCCGACGCTGCCGATACCGAGCTATGCGCGCATCCGCAATCCGGCCAACGGCCGCGAAGTCGTGGTGCGCATCAACGACCGCGGCCCGTTCCATGGCGGGCGGATCGTCGACCTCAGCCGGGCGGCCGCGGCCCGGCTCGACCTGCTGCGCGCGGTCGGCCCGGTCGAGATCGAGCGGCTGACCGATGCCGACATTCGCCTGGCCCGGGCCGCGCCGGTTCTCGTTGCGCCATCGGCGTCGCCAGCGCCATCGTTGCCGCCGCCGCCTCCGCCGCCGCCGCCGCCGATCGAGCTCGTGGCGGCAGCGCCGGCCGAGACGCTGCGAGACGACCCGGTGCTGCCGGTCGTGCGTCCTTCACCCGGCTTCTGGATCCAGCTCGGCGCCTTCGCCGAACGGGCCCGCGCCGACGCGTTCCAGCGCCGCATCGCGGTCGACGTGGCGCAGCTCGCGCCGGTGCTCGCGACCTTCGACGACGCCGGCCTGTCGCGCGTGCAGGCCGGCCCTTTCGCGAGCCGCGAGGAGGCCGCGGCGGCCGCGCGCCGGATGCGCCTCGCGCTCGATACGGCGCCGACCGTCGTCGAGCGGCGCTGAACCCGGCCGGCGTGGCCGGCGCGATCGCCGTGATCGGCGCCGGTGCCTCGCCGTTCCCACCTCGGAGTGGCTTGCCGTCGCCATGCAGGGCGCCGATGATCCGGTCTGGCAGCAGGCCGCGCTCACAGCGGCCGCACACAACCCGGGGAGACGGCGATGGCGGGCAGCGCGGCGAGCAGGGCGTCGGTGGCGGCAGTGGCGGCAGTGGCGGCAGGCAGGGGCCGGGCGATCTCGCTGCACATCGGCCTGAACAGCGTCAAGGCGTCGGCGTACGGCGGCTGGAACGGGCCGCTGGCGGCGTGCGAGTTCGACGCCAGCGACATGGCCGCGCTGGCCACCGCGCAGGGCATGAAGGCGAAGCTGCTGCTCACCGCGCAGGCGACCCGGGCGGCGGTGTTGGCCGCACTCGGCGAGGCGGCGAAGAAGCTCACCGACGGCGGCCTGTTCCTGCTCACCTACTCCGGCCACGGCGGCCAGGTGCCCGATGTCACCGGCGAGGAGGCCGACAAGAAAGACGAGACCTGGTGCCTGTTCGACGGCCAGCTGATCGACGACGAGCTGTACTGCGAGCTCGGCCGCTTCGGCACCGGCGTGCGCGTCCTCGTGCTCTCAGACAGCTGCCACAGCGGCACGGTCACGCGCGACCGGCCGCCGCCACCGCCGCCGCCGGGCCAGCGCGCCAAGCTGCTGCCCGATGCCGTGGCGCGCCGGACCTACGACGAGAACCGGGCCTTCTACGACGGGCTGCAGATCGAAGTCGCCCGGCGTGCCGGCACGCCCGTCGTCGACCCCGACACGGCGATCGCCCAGGTGGCGGCGAGCGGCCGCCTGACGGCCATCGTGGCGCAGTTCAACGCCGCGGCGATCCTCATCTCCGGCTGCCAGGACAACCAGACCTCGATGGACGGCGAGCACAACGGCGCCTTCACCGAGCAACTGCTGCGCGTCTGGGACCAGGGGCGGTTCGAAGGCAACTACGCCACCTTTCATGCCCGCGTGCGCGCGCGCCTGCCGCCGACACAGTCGCCGAACCTGTTCACGCTCGGCAGCGCGGGCACCTTCCTGGCGCAAAAGCCGTTCACGGTCTGACGCCATGGCAGGCGGCGCCAGCGACATCGTCTTCCTCGTCTCCGGCCAGAGCGACGCCACGGCGGCCTCGCCGCTGCCCGATGGCCGCGTCAAGGCATCGGTGCGCGTCGGCGCCCAGCGCGGCGGCGGCGAGCCGGTGCGCGTCGTTGCCCGGCCCGGCGACGACGTGGTCGTGCTCGCGGTCGCCAACGGGCCGACGCTCGTCCTCCATCCGGAAGACGCGCGCGACCTGCTGCGCGCGCAGGCCGGCGCCGCCACCCGCGGTGCGGTCGCGGCGCTGCCGGCCGAAGTCGCCGTGCCGGCCCGGCTGGGCTGGCCCGGGCTCGAGGCCGGCGCCACCCGCGGCGCCACGCGCGGCTGGCTGGGCCAGGCGCTGCTCTCCGGCTTTCACGTCGTCACCGGGCTGGCCAAGGACCCGGCCGTCTCGCTCGCCACGGCGGCGGTCACCAGGAAGGTCGACGGCCAGGTCGAGGCCGGCGTCTACCGGCTCGGCGCCGACGCGCTCGAGCCGCTGAAAGGCAGCGGGCGCCAGCTCGACACGCTGCCGCCGGCCGCAGACGGCGGGCCGCTGCTGGTGCTGCTGCACGGCACCTTCTCCAACACCGCCGGCACCTTCGCCAAGCTGTGGACGCAGCACAACCTGGTCGTGCGAAGGCTTTTCGCGCGTTACGGCGACCGCGTCTATGCGCTCGATCACGCCACGCTCGGCGCCAGCCCGATCGCCAACGCGTTGATGCTGGTGCGCGCCGCGCCGGCCGGCGCCCGCCTGCACCTGCTCACGCACTCGCGCGGCGGCCTCGTCGCCGAGGTGCTCGCGCGCGCCTGCGGCGGACCGTTGACGGAGGCGACGCTGGCCCTCTTCGCCGACCCCTCGCGCAAGGCCGAGCGCAGCGACCTGCGCGCGCTCGTCGAGGAGGCGCAGGCCAAGAAGCTGCGGGTCGATCGTGTCGTCCGCGTCGCCTGCCCGGCGCGCGGCACCTTGCTCGCGAGCAAGCGGCTCGACGCCTACCTCTCGGTGCTGAAGTGGGGCCTCGAGCTGGCGGCGGTGCCGGTCGCGCCGCAGCTCGTCGACTTCCTGCACGAGGTGGCGCGGCGCCGTGCCGACCCGGCCGAGCTGCCCGGCCTCGAGGCCATGATGCCCGGCAGCGCCGTCGTCGAGTGGCTGAACGGCGCCGACGACACGGTCCCCGGCGAGCTGCGCGTCATCGCCGGCGACATCGAAGGCGATGCGGTCGGCTCGTGGGTCAAGACGCTGCTCTCCGACGCGTTCTACTGGACCGACAACGACCTCGTCGTGCAGACGCGCTCGATGTACGGCGGCGCGCCACGCGCCACGACTGCGACCGGCAGCGGCGCCACCTTCTTGCTCCACCGCGCCGGCAAGGTCTCCCACTTCAACTACTTCGCCAACGAGTTCACCGTGCAGGCCATCGCCTGCGCGCTGCTCGAGGAGCAGCCGGCCAGCTTCGCCGCCATCGGGCCGCTGTCGTGGGCCGGCGATGACACGGGCGGCACGCGGGCCGGCGCCGCCGTCGTCGCGCGCTCTCGCGGCGGCAGCGGCGTCGCCGCGGCCGACCGTCCGGCGGTGTTCGTGATCCCGGGCATCCTCGGCTCGAATCTCAGGCGCGGCGGCAAGCGCGTCTGGCTCGGCCTCGGCTTCGTCAACGGCTTGAAGAGCCTGCGCTGGGACGAGGCCACCGCCGCCGAAGTCGAGCCCGACGGGCCGATCGGCAGCGTCTACGGCGAGCTGATCGAGTGCCTCGCCGACAGCCACGAGGTCATTGCCTTCGCCTACGACTGGCGCCGGCCGGTCGAAGACGAAGCGCGCCGGCTCGGCGCCGCCGTCGATGCGGCGCTGGTCGCGCGGGCGACGAGCGGGCAGCCGGTGCGCATCGTCGCCCACTCGATGGGCGGCCTGCTGGCGCGCACGATGGCGCTCGAGATGCCCGACACCTGGCAGCGCCTGATCGGCCGCGACGGCGGGCGCCTGCTCATGCTCGGCACGCCCAACGCCGGCTCGTGGGCGCCGATGCAGACGCTCTCCGGCGACGACACCTTCGGCAACGCCCTGGCCGCGTTCGGCTCGCTGTTCGACAACTCCGGCGCGCGCGAGGTCATGGCCGGCATGCCGGGCTTCCTGCAGCTGCAGGCGGGCCTGCTCGACCCGGCGCTCGGCTTAAGCCGCAGCGAGGTGTGGCAACAGCTCGCCGACGACGACCTGGCCCGGCTCGCCGAGCGCAGCCTGTGGCACCTCGAAGGCATGCAGCGAACGATCTACCGCTGGGGCGCGCCGCCGCAGGCGGTGCTCGATCGGGCCGTGGCGCTGCGCCGCCGCCTCGACCGGCAGGCGGCCGAACTCGGCGCCGCCGGCGAGCTCGGCAGCGACGCAGGAAAAATGCTGCTCGTCGTCGGCGCGGCGCCGTTCACGCCCGGCGGCTTCACCTTCACCGACACCGGCCTCGAGTACGTCGACGCGGTCGGCGGCGGCGACGGTCGGGTGGCGCTGTCGTCGGCCCTGCTGCCCGGCGTGCGCACCTGGCGTCTGGCCGCGACGCACGGTGACCTGCCGAGCCAGGCCAAGGCGTTTGCCGCCTACCTCGAGCTGCTGACCCGGGGCGAGACCCAGCTGCTCGAGCCGCTCGACACGACCCGCGCGCAGCCCGCGGCCGGCGGCGGCGCCGTCGCGGGGGCGCCGCTGCCGCCGCCGCCGCACCTGGCCCGCAGTCGGCCGTCGCGTGCCGTCCAGCCGTCGCAGCCGCCGTCGAGCCCGGCCGACGTCTTCCGGCTGACGGTCCGGCCCGTGCGCGAAGGTCAGCGCAGCGGCACGGCAGCGCGCGCGCTGCACGTGACGGTGCTCAATGCCGACCTGAAGTTCGTCGCCCAGCCGCTCGTCATCGGCCACTACCGGTCGATGGCGCTGACCGGCAGCGAGGCGGTGGTCGACGGCCTGGTCGGCCGGGCGATGAGCCGCTCGCTCGCCGTCGGCCTCTACCCCGACGGCATCGGCACGCACCAGCTCTTCGGCAACGTGCGCAAGGACCCCAACAACCTGCTGGCCATGGCGCGCCCCCTGGCGGTCATCGTCGCCGGGCTCGGCGAGGAGGGCAAGCTCCGCTCCATCGACCTCGCCTACAGCGTGCGCCAGGCCGTGATCGCCTATGCCCAGCGCCTGGCCGAGCAGCCGGCCGGCGCGCCGGCAGAGTTCGAGCTCGCCGCGACGCTGCTCGGCAGCGGTGGCGCCGGCATCAGTGCCGGCATGTCGGCGCAGCTCGTCGCCCAGGGCGTGCACGAGGCCAACCGCAAGCTCGAGGAGAGCGGCCTGCCGCAAGTCGGCCGGCTCGTCCTGGTCGAGTTCTACCTCGACCGGGCGAGCGATGCCTGGCGTGCGCTGCAGGTGCAGGCGACGGCGACGCCGAACCACTTCCGGCTCGACGGCCCGGTGCAGTCGGGCGTGGGCGCGCTGCGCCGCTCGCTCGACTCGAGCTACCGCGGTGCGGCCTACGACTTCGTGACCGCGGTCACCGGTTCCCTGCTGGATGGCGAGCCGACCATCTTCTGGAACCTCGACACCAAGCGCGCGCGCACCGAAGTGCGCGCCCAGAGGACGCAAGGCTCGCTGGTGCGCGAACTGGTGGCGAAGGCTTCCAACGACGCCAACCGCGACACGCAGATCGGCCGGACCCTCTTCGACCTGCTCGTGCCGGTCGAGATGGAGCCGTTCCTCGGCGGCACCAGCGACATGGTGATCGAGCTCGACAGCGGCACCGCGGCGCTGCCCTGGGAGGTGCTCGACACCACGGCGGCGCAGCTCTCCGGCAGCGACCCTCGGCCGTGGGCCATCCGCTGCAAGCTGCTGAGAAAGCTTCGCACCGACGAGTTCCGCTCGCAGGTCAGCGACGCCAGCGCCGACAGCAGCATCCTGGTCATCGGCGAGCCGCTCTGCGACCCGGCGCTGTACCCGCCGCTGCCGGGCGCGCGGGCCGAGGCGGCCGCGGTCGCGGCGATGCTGACCAGCGGCACGCACGGCGTCGACCCGGCCCGCGTGCGGGCCCTGGTGAGCGGCGCCGACGACGCCCGCAACATCATCAATGCACTGTTCGAGCGGACCTACCGCATCGTCCACATCGCCGGCCACGGCGCGCCGGGGGCGCGTGGCGGCGTCGTGCTGTCGGGCCAGACCTACCTCGGCGCGGCCGAGGTCAACGCCATGCGCACGGTGCCGGAGCTGGTGTTCCTCAACTGCTGCCACCTGGCCGGCCGCGAGGCGAGCACGGCGCTGGCGCCGTTCGACCGCGCCGCCTTCGCCGCCAACATCGCCGAGGCGCTGATCCGGATCGGCGTGCGCTGTGTCGTGGCCGCCGGCTGGGCCGTCGAAGACACGCCGGCCGAGGTCTTCGCCACCACTTTCTACGAGAGGCTGCTCGAAGGCGGCCGCTTCATCGACGCCGTGGCCGCGGCACGCAACGCCTCGTGGCAGGCCGGCGCCGGCGGCAACACCTGGGCCGCCTACCAGTGCTACGGCGACCCCGGCTGGACCTTCCGCCGCGACGTCGGCGATGCCCGGCACGCCGCCGTCTCGCCGGCCGAGGAGTTCGTGGCCGTGTCGTCGCCGCCGGCGCTCACGCTCGCGCTCGAGACCATCGCCATCCGCCTGCGTTTCGCGAGCGACGACGATCCGGCGGCACGCAGCGCCGGCCTGCAGGTGCTGCGCGACAAGGTGCGCTTTCTCGAATCGACGTTCGCGCCGCTGTGGGGCGGCATGGGCGCCGTCGCGGAGGCCTTCGGCGTGGCCTTCGCCGAGGTGCGCGACGCCGACAAGGCGATCGAGTGGTACCGCGCCGCGGTACAGGCCCACGACGGCAGCGCCTCGTTCAAGGCGGCAGAGGACCTCGGCAACCAGCTGGCCCGGCGCGGCGAGGCGAACGCCGATGCCGTCGCCGGCCGGGCCGACATCGACGAAGCGGTCGCGCGCCTGCAAAAGCTGGTCGAGATGCAGCCGACGGCCGAGCGCGAGGCGCTGCTCGGCTCGGCCTACAAGCGGCTGGTCCTGCTCCTCGGCCGCACCGGCGCGAAGGCAGGCGGCGGCCGGGCCGCCGCGCTGCGCGCCATGGCGAAGCACTACGGCCAGGCCGAGCGGCTGGCACGCCGGGACGACGCGTGCGACCTCTTCTATCCGGCCCGCAACTCCATGAGCGCCGAGATGTGCCTGGCCTTCCTCGAGCGCCGGCCGGCCGAGCTCGCCGCCGACCGGCTGCGCGCGGTGCAGGAGTCGCTCGACCGGGCGGCGCGGACCCGGCCCGATTTCTGGTCGGTGGTCGGGCAGATCGAGCTGCGCGTGCTCGAGGCCGTCGCCGCGGCGCAGCTGGCGCGCCAGGCGCCGGCGCTGCTCGCCGAGTTCACCGAGCTGCACTCGCGCATCGCCTCGCGTGCCCTCTGGGACTCGGTCCATGTCGAGGCCCGCTTCACGCTCGAGCCGTACCAGCAGGGCGCCAGCGCCGGCGAGCGCCGTGCCGCGCAGGCGCTGCTCGACGCCCTTGCGGCGATGGCCGCGGGCTGATGATGGCGGTCGTCAGCGCCCGCCGGTGACCTCGACGATCGAGCCGGTGGTGTAGCTCGAGGCGTCGGACAGCAGCCACAGGATGGCCTCGGCCACTTCCTCGCTGCTGCCGGCGCGCTGCATCGGCAGCAGCGGCGACATCTCGGCGACGCGGTCGGGCGTGCCGCCGGAGGCGTGGATGTCGGTGGCGATGATGCCGGGCCGGACGGCGTTGACGCGGATGCCGTCGCCGGCCACCTCCTTGCCCAGCCCGATCGTGAACAGGTCGATCGCGCCCTTGGCCGCCGCGTAGTCGACGTACTGGCTGGGCGCGCCGTGCTTCGCGGCCGCCGAGGAGAGGTTGACGATGGCGCCGCGGCGGCGCGTCTTCATGCGCAGGATGGCGGCGCGGGCGCAGTAGAAGCTGCCGAAGACGTTGATGGCGAACATGCGCTGCAGCCGCTCCGCGCCCATCGCGTCGACGCGCGACGGCAGGTCGACGACGCCGGCGTTGTTGACCAGGCCGAACAGCGGCGGCAGCTCGGCGTCGACGGTCCCGAACATCGTCAGCACCTCGGCCTCGCTGGCGACGTCGGCCTGCACCGCGATCGCCCGACCGCCGGCCGAGACGATGGCGGCGACCACCGCCTCGGCTGCCGCGGCGTCGCGCGTGTAGTTGACGGCCACGGCCCAGCCGTGCGCGGCGGCGAGCCGGCAGGTGGCGGCACCGATGCCGCGGCTGCCGCCGGTCACGAGCACGGTGCCTTCGACGCGGGCTTCAGTCGTCATCGTCTTCTCCGGTTCGGGAGTCGCTGTCGGTGCCGGCCTGCTCCCTGGCCTGCCGGTCGAGGAGGGGCTGCATCGGCGCCAGGGCATCGACGAAGCGGTCGATCGGTGCCGGGCGCGCCACGCGCAGCTGCGGCGGGAACAGATGGTTCATGTACAGCTCCTCGCCCGGCCGGCCGGTGCGCTGCACGTTGAACCAGAGCGAAAGGCCGACCGCGGCGAGCAAGCCGCTCAGCACCACCGCCCGCATCAGCCGCGGCCGCGCCGGCTCGACGGCGAGGAGGTGGAAGTAGACGGCGGCGGCGACCACGCCGTACAGCGCGATGAAGCTGAAGTCGGTGACCCACGGCCAGGAGAAGGCGAAGGCGACGAGCGCCGGCAGCACGCCGAGCGCGAGCGAGGCCAGGCTAGCGAGGACGAACACGCGCACGTGCCAGTCGAGGCGGCCCTGCCGGGTGAAGGTCTTGGTGAGCAGCGCCCAGAGGCCGCACCAGAGCGCCGCGCCGAGCAGCGCGGCCGTCAGCGCCGTGCCGACGGCGCGGCCGAGGCCTTCCGGGTCGCTGTCGATCCACGCATTGGCCACCACCCCGGCGAGCACCGCGAGCGCGAGCAGCGCGGTCGGCAGCCAGCGCCGCTCGTGCAGGACCAGCGGCGCCATCGCCAGCTCGGGCGCGAGCTCGCGGCCGGCGAGGCGCAGGCGCAGAGTCGCCCGGCCGATGTGCAGGTCGAGCTCGCCGGCCGCGTCGGCCGACTCGTGCGTCTGGCCGCCTCGAATGCGCTCCCGACCGATGCCGACGCCGTTGCAGGTGGCACCGGCGCGCACGAAGACCACGCCGTCCTCGACGGCGAGCATCGCGTGGTGGGCGGCGACATGCGGATCGCTCAGGACAACGTCGTTGTCGAGCGCGCGGCCGATGCGCAGCGGCCAGCGCTCGACCCGCCACGCCTGGCGCACCTGGCCGTCGCGGTCGATCGCCTCGAGCAGCGCGAGCGGGCCGGGCGGCGCCACGGGGTCGGCCGCGCCGATGGTCGCTACTTCTTCCATCGGTAGGCGTCGAGGTAGTGGCGGGCGAGCCGCT
>CAXSEJ010000011.1:0-22659 GCA_964236395.1 uncultured Rhizobacter sp. | reverse complement strand
CGGTCGACACCGACATCCTCGCCGTCAAGGTCGACGGCGGCCGTGCCTGCGTGAACCTGGCGATGGTGCGCGGCGGGCGCCACCTCGGCGACCGGCCGTACTTCCCGAAGCACGTCGACAACGCCATCCAGGCCGAAGCCAACGGCGACGAATGGGAGGCGGCCAGCGCCGAGGTCCGCGTGCTCGAGGCCTTCATCGCCCAGCACTACCTCGAAGGCGGCATGCCGCCGTTGCTGGTGCTGAGCCACGCCGTCGACAAGACGCTGATCGAGGCGCTGGCCACGCGCGGCGGGGTGCGCGCGAACGTGCAGCACCAGCCGCGCGAGCCGCGTCGCGCGTGGCTCGACATGTGCATCCAGGGCGCAGCCCTGCGCCTGGCTCAGCTGCTGGCCGAGGAGGGCTCGCAGCAGGCACGCACGCGTGCGCTCGTCGACGCGCTCGAGCTCGCCGTCGAGGACCTGCACGCGTTTCGCATCGAGTGTTTCGACGTCAGCCACACGGCGGGCGAGGCGACGCAGGCATCGTGTGTCGTCTTCGAGGCGCACAAGATGCAGAGCTCGCAATACCGCCGCTACAACATCGCCGGCATCACCCCGGGCGACGACTACGCCGCCATGCGCCAGGTGCTCGTGCGCCGCTACGCCAAGCTCGTCGAGGCGGCGGCGCTGGGCACGGCGCGCCTGCCCGACCTGGTGCTGGTGGACGGCGGCAAGGGCCAGGTCGGCGTGGCGCGCGAGGTGTTCGAGGAGCTCGGCATCGAGCTGGCGCGCATCGTCGGGGTCGAGAAGGGCGAGGCGAGAAAGGTCGGCCTCGAAGAACTCGTCTTCGCCGACGGTCGGGCCAAGGTGGCGCTGGGCCGGGAATCGGCAGCACTGATGCTGGTGGCGCAGATCCGCGACGAGGCGCACCGCTTCGCCATCACGGGAATGCGGGCGCGCCGTGCCAGTGTGCGCACCGGCGCCAGCAAGCTCGAAGAGATTCCCGGCGTCGGCCCGAGAAAGCGGGCCAAACTGCTGCAGCGCTTCGGTGGCGCCCGCGGCGTCGGCCAGGCCAGCGTCGCGGACCTCGTCACCGTCGAAGGCATTTCGCGTGACCTGGCCGAGGAGATTTACCGTGCCCTGCATTGACATCGCGTCCACCGCTTCGGGATGGCTTCGGCTCGCCGGCCTCTGCACGCTGACCACCTGGCTGCTCGCCGGCTGCTCGGCCGACCGGCCGGCGCCCGGCGACGCCACGGGCCGGGCGACACCGTCGTCGGCCACCGCCATCGCCGCGCCGACCGCAGCCGAGGTCGCCATCGCGCCGCCGATCGAAGGCCGTCGCCCGCTGCCGGCACCCTCGACCTCACGCAACTGGGCCGACGTGCGCAAGCAGGCGGCGGAGCGGCTGGTCGCCGCCAACCCCGACATCACCTACATGGGGCGCGTGCCCGAGGCGCTGCTCGCCATTCCGGTGCTCGAGATCGAGCTCAACCGCGACGGCAGCGTGCGCAAGATCGAGATCCTCCGCGAGCCGCGCCAGGCCAAGGACACCCTGAAAATCGCTGTCGAGGCGGTGCGCCGCGCCGCGCCCTACGGCGACGTGTCGCACCTGCCGCGGCCGTGGAAGTTCACGGAGACCTTCCTCTTCGATGACGACCGCAGGTTCAAGCCGCGCACGCTCGATAACTGAAGCCGCCACGCTCTCTGCGTTCGCTGCCCCCCGAAGGGGCGCCGGCGCCGTTGGGGCGGCCCGTCGGGCGCCGGACGCCGCCGCCAACCATCGTTGGCACAATCCGGCCGATGTTCTTCAACCTGCCGACGCTGCTGACCTGGGCCCGCATCGTCGCCATCCCGCTGCTCGTCGGCGTCTTCTACACGGCCCTGCCAGTGCCGACGCAGAACCTGGTCGGCACCGTGCTGTTCGTGGTCTTCGCACTCACCGACTGGGCCGACGGCTACCTGGCCCGGCGCCTGAACCTGACCTCGTCGTTCGGCGCCTTCCTCGACCCGGTCGCCGACAAGATCCTGGTCACCGCCGCCTTGCTGGTGCTGGTGCAGCTGCACCGGCTCGACGCCTTCATCGCCCTCATCATCATCGGCCGCGAGATCGCCATCTCGGCGCTGCGCGAATGGATGGCGCAGATCGGCGCCGCCCGCAGCGTCGCGGTGCACATGCTGGGCAAGGTGAAGACCGTCGTGCAGATGGTCGCGATTCCGTTCCTGCTGTACGACGCGAGGCTGTTCGGCATGCTCGACACGGCCTTGTGGGGCACGGTCCTCGTCATCGCCTCGGCGGTGCTGACCATCTGGTCCATGGTCTATTACCTGCAGAAGGCGCTGCCGGAAATACGCGCCCGTGTCCGCTGACAGTCTGGCTGGAGGCGGCCGGCGAGCCGCGCTGGTCGCAGCGATGCCCTGGGTCTTCGTCGGCATCTGGTCGACCGGCTTCGTCGTCGCCCGCCTGGCGATGCCGCATTCACCGCCGTTCAGCTTCCTCGTCGTCCGCTTCGCGCTCTCGGCGGTGTGCTTCGCTGCCTGGCTGCGCCTGGCGGGCGCCGCCTGGCCGACGCAGCGCAGCCAGTGGGGCCACCTGGCAGTGACCGGGCTGCTCATGCAGGCCGGCTACCTCGGCGGCGTGTGGTCGGCCGTGAAGGCGGGGCTGGGCGCCGGCACCGTGGCCTTGCTCGTCGGCCTGCAGCCGGTGCTCACCGCCGTGTGGGTGGCACGCCGTCGCGTGCCGGCCGGCGGCTCGCTGCGCGAGTGGCTCGGCCTGGCGCTCGGGCTCGCCGGCCTGGCGCTCGTTGTCTGGCGCAAGCTCGGCATCGGCGAGGTCACGCCAGCCAACCTCGCCATGGCCATCGTCGCGTTGCTCGGCATCACGACCGGCACGCTGTACCAGAAGCGGTTCGTCGGCCCCTGCGACGTGCGCTCGGCGAGCGCGGTGCAGATGGTCGCGGCCTTCGTCGTCTGCCTGCCACTGGCGCTGCTCGAGACCGAGCCGATGGACTGGACGCCGAATCTCGTCGCCGCCATGGCCTGGTCGGTCGGCGTGCTTACCCTCGGCGGCAGCTCGCTGCTGTACCTGCTGATCCAGCGCGGCGAGGCGACGGCGGTCGCCAGCTTGCTCTATCTCGTGCCGCCCTGCACCGCGCTCATGGCGTGGGCGCTGTTCGGCGAGTCGTTCACGCCACTCATGATGCTCGGCATGGTGCTCACCGTCATGGCCGTCGCCATCGTCGTTCGCGCCCCCGCCGTCGTCGTGCCCAAGGAGACTCCGACATGAAGATCACTCACCGCATTGCCGTGATCGCCGGCGACGGCATCGGCACCGAAGTGGTACCCGAGGGGCTGCGTGCCCTCGAGGCGGTGGCCAGCCGCTTCGAAATCGGCCTCGCCTTCGATCACTTCGATTTCGCCTGCTGGCCCTATTTCGAGCGCCACGGAGAAATGATGCCGGCCGACTGGAAGGAGAAGATCGGCGGCCACGACGCTGTGCTGTTCGGTGCCGTCGGCTGGCCCGAGAAGATGCCGGACCACGTGTCGCTATGGGGCTCGCTGGTCAAGTTTCGCCGCGAGTTCGACCTCTACGTCAACCTTCGGCCGGCGCGGCTGATGCCGGGAGTGCGCTCACCGCTCGCCGGGCTGGCGCCGGGCGACATCGACATGATGATCGTGCGCGAGAACACCGAAGGCGAGTACTCGAGCATCGGCGGGCGCATGTTCGAGGGCACCGACCGCGAGGTCGTCGTTCAGGAGACGGTGATGTCGCGCATCGGCGTCGACCGCATCCTGCAGTTCGCCTTCGAGCTCGCCCAGTCGCGACCGAAGAAGCACCTCACCTCGGCGACCAAGTCGAACGGCATCGCCATCACGATGCCGTTCTGGAACGAGCGCGTCGAGGCGATGGCCGCGCGCTTCGCCGAGGTGCGGGTGGACCGCTATCACATCGACATCCTCTGCGCCCACTTCGTGCAACGGCCGCAGATGTTCGACGTGGTCGTGGCGAGCAACCTCTTCGGCGACATCCTCAGCGACCTCGGGCCGGCCTGCACCGGCACCATCGGCATCGCGCCCTCGGCCAACATCAATCCGACGCGCGCCCATCCGTCGCTGTTCGAGCCGGTGCACGGATCGGCGCCCGACATCGCCGGCCGCGGCGTCGCCAACCCGATCGGCCAGATCTGGTCGGGGGCGATGATGCTCGACTTCCTCGGCCATCGCGACGCGCACGACGCGATCATCGATGCCATCGAAGCGGTGCTCGACCCGGCCGCGGGCGGACCGCGCACGCGCGACCTCGGTGGCACCGCCAGCACCCGCGACATGGGCCTCGCGATCGCGGATGCACTGCGGTGACGTTCACGACGCATGCTGCCGATAGAATCGCCACCCCTGCTTGACACTGCAGAATCGCAACGTTGTAATCGTTTCGCTCCGGCCCGCTTTCGGCGCTGTCCGACGCAAGCAGCAATCATCGAGACACGCATCCTGAGGGGGAACATTCGTGAACAAGAGCGAACTGATCGAGCACATCGCCAAGCAGGCCGACATATCCAAGGCGGCAGCATCGCGCGCCCTGGAGGCCGTGATCGGCGGCGTGAAGACAAGCCTCAAGAAGAACAACACGGTCTCGCTCGTCGGCTTCGGTACGTTCAGCGTCGGCAGGCGCGCGGCGCGCAGCGGGCGCAACCCGCGAACCGGTGCGGCCATCAAGATCAAGGCCGCCAAGGTGCCCAAGTTTCGTCCCGGCAAGGCCCTCAAAGACGCTCTCAACTGAATCCCAGACCGCGCGCGCCAGCGCGGCGCGGGTGCTTAGCTCAGCCGGTAGAGCGGCGCCCTTACAAGGCGTAGGTCGGGGGTTCGAACCCCTCAGCACCCACCAGCCACTTCAGCGGTCCCGCCATCTGCGCGGCCGCACCATCGATGTTCGATTTCTTCCGTCGCCACACCCGTGTCCTGCAGTTCGTTCTGGTGCTGCTAATCTTTCCGGCGTTCGCCTTCGTCGGCATCCAGGGCTACAGCCGCTTCAGCGGCGGTGACCAGGCGTCGGTCGCCAAGGTCGACGGCCAGGCCATCACGCAGCTCGAGTACGAAAACGCCATGCATGAGCGACTCGATCGCCTGCGCCGGCAGATGCCGAACATCGACCCGAAGCTGTTCGAGACCGCCGAGATGCGCCGCCTGGCGCTCGACGCCATCGTGCGCGAGCGCGTGCTGCTCGCCGCCGCCGACCGGCTGCACTTGGCGCCGGCCGACGACCGGCTCGAGCGCATGTTCAAGAACGACCCGGAGTTCGCGCAGCTGCGCAATTCCGACGGCAGCGTCAACCGCGACACCTTGGCTGGGCTCGGCCTCTCGTCGGCCGGCTTCGCCGAGCGGCTGCGGCAGGACATTGCCCGTCGCCAGGTGCTGCAGGGCATCGTCGGCTCGGTCGTCGCGCCGGCGGCGGCGGCTTCGGCGGCGCTCGATGCGATGTACCAGCAGCGAGAGGTTCAGGTGCTGCGCTTCGACGCCAGGGACTATCTCGACAAGACCTCGCCCACCGAGGCCGAGATCGAGGCGTTCTACAAGGACCCGGCCAACGCACGCCAGTTCCAGGCGCCCGACGAGGCCTCCATCCAGTACGTGGTGCTCGATCTCGAAGGGTTGAAGAAGGGCATCGCCGTCGCCGAGGCGGATCTTCGCAAGTACTACACCGAGAACGAGAAGCGGTACACGTCGACCGAGGAGCGCCGCGCCAGCCACATCTTCATCCAGGCCGACAAGGGCGCTGCCAAGGCCGACCGCGACAAGGCACGCGTGAGGGCCGTGGAACTGCTCGCCGAGGTGCGCAAGTCGCCTGCCTCCTTCGCCGAGATCGCGAAGAAGAACTCGCAGGACGAAGGTTCGGCGGCCAGGGGCGGCGACCTCGACTGGTTCGCGCGCGGCGCCATCGAAGGGCTCGACCCGGCGTTCGACATGAAGCAGGGCGACATCAGCGGCGTGGTCGAGAGCAACTTCGGCTATCACATCATCCAGGTGACCGGTGCCCGTGGTGGCGACAAGCGCAGCTTCGAGTCGGTGCGGGCCGAGCTCGAAGCCGAGGTGCGCGCTCAGCTTGCGCAAAAGCGCTTCAGCGATGCGGCGGTCGAGTTCGGGGACACCGTGTACGAGCAGGCCGACAGCCTGAAGCCGGCCGCCGACAAGTGGCAGCTCGAGATCAAGTCGGCGCCGCGCGTGACGCGCGCGCCGGCAGCCGCGGCCAGCGGCCCGCTCGCCAACCCGAAGTTCCTCGACGCCCTGTTCGCCAACGACGTGACGCGCGACAAGCGCAACACCAAGGCCATCGACGTCGGTGCGAGCCAGCTCGCCGCTGGCCGTGTCGTGCAGTACACGCCTGCGCATCGGCTTGCCCTCGCCGACGTGAAGGAAAAGGTGCGGGCTCAGCTCAAGTCGACGCAGGCGTTGGCGATGGCGAGAAAGCTCGGCAACGAGCGACTTGTGGCAGCGCGTGCCGCGCCGGCCCTGGCGCTGTCGGAGAGCACGCAAGTCGTGTCGCGCGCTCAGCCGAGGGAGTTGCCGCCGTCGTTGCTCGACGCGGTGCTGAAGGCACCGGTCGGCACCTTGCCGGCGCTCGTCGGCGTCGACAACGGCGATCAGGGCTTCGCGCTCGCGCGAATCGTCAAGGTCCTGGGCCGGGACCCGAGCATCGCCGATCCGGCCAAGGCGAAAAGCCAGTACGCGCAGGTGTGGGGCGACGCCGAAGCCCAGGCCTACTACGCAGCGCTGAAGACGCGCTTCAAGGTCAGCGTCAACGACGGCGCCTTGACCCCATCACCCGACGCGGCGGCCAGCGAACCACGCTGATTCGTCGTCGTTGCCCCGCGTCGCAGGGCGCATCCGGCGACAAGGCGCTCGCTATACTTCGGCCTCGGTGGTGGCTGTAGCTCAGTTGGTAGAGTCCAGGATTGTGATTCCTGTTGTCGTGGGTTCGAGCCCCATCAGCCACCCCAAGTCCTTGCTCACCCGTTCGTCATCACCAGCTTGCCGCGCACCTTGCGGCTTGCCATGAGTGCGTAGGCGGCGGGCAATTCCTTCATCGGCAGGCGCTGGTCGATCACCGGCTTGACCTTGCCCTCGGCGTACCAGCGGGCAAGTTCGGCAAGCGACTCGACGTGGGCCCGCGGCTCGCGCCGCGTGAAGTCGCCCCAGAACACGCCGACGATCGACGCGCCCTTGAGAAGCGTGAGATTGAGCGGCAGGGCCGGGATGCCACCCTGGGCGAAGCCGACGACGAGATAGCGGCCGCGCCAGGCGATCGAGCGGAACACCGGCTCGGCGAGGTCGCCGCCGACCGGGTCGTAGACGACGTCGGGGCCCTTGCCGTCGGTGAGCTTTTTGAGTTCGTCGCGGATGTTCGCGGTCGTGTAGTTGATCGTCGCGTTGGCACCGATCGAGCGACACAGATCGCACTTTTCGTCGCTCGACGCGGCTGCGATCACGCGGGCGCCCATCGTCTTGCCGATCTGGATCGCCGCCGTGCCAACGCCGCCGGCGGCACCGAGCACGAGCAGCGTCTCGCCGGCCTTCAGGGCCCCGCGGTCGACGAGGGCATGGTGCGTGGTGCCGTACGTGAGGACGAAGGCGGCCGCATCGTCGAAGGCGAAACCCTCGGGCAGCGGCATGACGACGGCGGCGTTGACGACGGCGTGCGTGGCGAAGCCGCCCGTGCTGCCGAACGCGGCGACGGCGTCGCCGGGTCGCAGGTGCGTCACGCCCGCACCGACGGCCTCGACGACGCCCGCGTATTCCGAGCCCGGCACGAACGGCAACGGCGGCTTGTGCTGGTACTTGTTCTGCACGATCAACAGATCGGGGAAGTTGAGGCTGGCGGCGCGGATCGCGACGCGGACCTCGCCGGCCTGCGGCTCGGGCGTGGGCAACTCTTTCCACTGCAGCGCGTCCACGCCGACAGGGTTCTCGCAAAGCCATGCGTGCATCGATGGAGCCTCGTACGAAGATGGAGCAGGGCACCCGCGTCCTGCCTGCGAACGATGATACGCAGTGCCCTTTCGAGCGCGGTCGCCTCGTCGACGACTGCCTACAATCTTTCATGCGCATCCTCATCGCCAATGACGACGGCTACCTTGCTCCCGGTCTTGCCGCGCTGGTCGAGGCCTGCCGCGGCCTCGCCGAGCTCGACGTCGTGGCGCCCGAGCAGAACGCGAGCGGCACGTCGAACTCGTTGACCCTGAACCGCGGCCTCACCGTCTACGCCGCGGCGAACGGCTTTCGCTACATCGACGGCACGCCGTCAGACTGCGTCCACCTCGCGCTCTCCGGCCTGCTCGAACACCGCCCCGACCTCGTCGTCTCGGGCATCAACCAAGGTGCGAACATGGGCGACGACACGCTCTATTCGGGCACCGTCGCGGCGGCGATGGAAGGCTTCCTGTTCGGCATCCCGGCGATCGCTTTCTCGCAGGTCGACAAAGGCTGGAAAGACCTCGAGGCCGCGGGCCGCGTGGCTCGCGCCGTCATCGAGCACGTGCTGCGCGAGCCGCCCGAGCCGGCCCATTACCTGCTCAACGTCAACATCCCGAATCGCGCCGACGCCGACCGGCTGCCGCGCCGCGTGACCCGGCTGGGCCGCCGCCACGCCAGCGAGCCGGTGATCCGGCAGGTGAGTCCGCGCGGCGACACGCTGTTCTGGATCGGCCCGGCCGGCGACGCACGCGAGGGTGGCCCCGGCACCGACTTCCATGCCACGGCCAGCGGCGAGGTCTCGATCACCCCGCTGCACGTCGACCTCACCGACCACGCCACGCTGCCCCGATGGCGCCGCTGGGCCGCGCAGGCCGGCGCATGACGGCGGGCGCGGCGTGAACCGCGGCCCGTCGCGCAAGTTCCCGCTTCCTCTCGATCGCCTGCCCGGTGCGCATCGCGCACTCGCGCCTTCGGCCGCATCGGCACTTCTCGCTGCCCTGTCGGCCGGCACGACGGTGCCTGCCGGCCACGGTCTCGATTCGGCCGACGTGCGCCGGCGCATGGTCGCGCGCCTCGAGGGCGGTGGCGTGACACATCCCGGCGTGCTCGCCGCGTTCGCGGCGGTGCCTCGCCATCGCTTCGTCGACCCTGGCCTGGCGACCCAGTCGTACGAGGACACGAGCCTGCCGATCGGCCACGGCCAGACGATCTCCAAGCCGTCGGTGGTCGCACGCATGCTCGAACTGCTCGGCGAAGGCGCCAACGCCCGCCGCGATGGACACTTCGGCGCGGTGCTCGAGATCGGCACCGGCTGCGGCTACCAGGCCGCCTTGCTGAGCGAGCTCGGCCGGCGCGTGGTCTCGGTCGAGCCGCTGAAGCCCTTGCACGACAAGGCGCGCGAGCTGCTTGGGCCATTGCGCTCCAACCGCCTGCGCCTGGTGTTCGGCGACGGCATCCTGGGCCACCCGCCCGGTGCGCCTTACGACAGCGTCATCGCCGCCGCCGGCGGCGGGGAACCTCCGCCGGCCTGGCTGGATCAGTTGTCTGTCGGCGGCCGGCTGGTCTGCCCGGTGGCCGACGGTCGCGGCGGCCAGGTGCTGGTGGTCGTCGATCGAACCGAGGGCGGCTATGCCCGCAACACTCGCGAGGCGGTCAAATTCGTCGCCTTAAAATCAGGCCTCGGACCATGAAGACGACAACGCTGCTATCGACTCGATGCCCTTGACCCTCGACCCGGCCGCGCGTGGTTTGTGCCGCGCCGCACTTTTCGCCCTTTGCTGCGCTCTCGCCGCCTGCAGTTCCGCTCCGAACCGAGCCCCGGTCGAGGAACGCTCCGGAGTGCCGCGCGCGACCGTCGCCGCGGCCAGTCCGGCGCTGGCCGGCAACAGTGGCGACAGTGCGCGCGCGCCGGCTCCCGACAGCATTGCCAAGCCGGGCTTTTATGTCGTCAAGCCGGGCGACACGCTCATTCGCATCGGCCTCGACAGCGGCCAGAACTGGAAAGACCTCGTGCGCTGGAACGGCCTCGAGAACCCCAACATGATCGAGGTCGGGCAGGCGCTGCGCGTGGTCGCGCCCGGGGTCGACCCGACGGCGGCCACCGCCCGGCCGGTGGCGTCGAGCCGGGTCGAGACGCGGCCGCTCGAGGCCCGGCCGGGCCCGGCGACGCCGGCGACCATCCCGGTTGCCAGCGCCAGCACCAGCACCGTCTCGACGGCGGCGGTGGCGGCGTCTGCACCCGTACCGGTCGCCGCTGCGGCCGCTGCACCTTCGCCCGCGCCGCCCCAGCCGCTGGTGCCCCGGGAAGGCGACGACGACATCGCCTGGGGCTGGCCGGCCGCCGGCGCCGTCGCGGCACCGTTCGACGACGCGCGCAACAAGGGGCTCGTCTTCCGCGGCAAGGCCGGCGACCCCGTGCTCGCCGCCGCCGACGGCCGTGTCGTCTACGCCGGCTCGGGGCTGCGCGGCTACGGCAATCTGGTCATCCTCAAGCACAACACCACCTACCTGACCGCCTACGCGCACAACCAGACCTTGCTCGTCAAGGACGACCAGACCGTGCGCAAGGGCCAGAAGATCGCCGAGATGGGATCGACCGACGCCGACAGCGTGCAGTTGCACTTCGAGATCCGGCGCCAGGGCCGGCCCATCGATCCGGCGCGCCTGCTGCCGACGCGCTGACCGGCCGCAGGCGTGAGCCCGGTCCTCGCCTTCGACATCGAGACGATCCCCGACGTCGCCGGGCTGCGCCTGCTGCGCGGCGCCGATCCGGCGCTGAGCGACGCCGAGGTCTACGCCGCCGAGGTCGCCGAGCGCAAGGAGCGCGGCAAGAGCGACTTCATGCCGCTGCACCTGCAGCGCGTGCTCGCCGTGTCGTGCGTCTTCCGCAGCGCCCGCGGCGGCCTGCAGGTGCGCTCCTTCGTCGACAAGGAGGAGGGCGGTGCGAGCCAGGAGAAGGACGTCGTCCAGTGCTTTTTCGACCGCATCGAGCAGCACAAGCCGCAGCTGGTGAGCTGGAACGGCGGCGGCTTCGACCTGCCGGTGCTGCAGCAGCGGGGCCTGCGCCACGGCGTCGTCGCAGGCAAGTACTGGGACATGGGCCAGGACGCCGACAGCGACCGCGAGTACCGCTACAACGGCTACATCAGCCGCTATCACCTGCGCCACATCGACCTCATGGACCTGCTGGCGATGTACCAGGCCCGCGCCAACGCACCGCTCGACGCGATGGCCAAGCTGTGCGGCTTCCCCGGCAAGCTCGGCATGGACGGCTCGCAGGTCTACGGCGCCTACCTCGACGGCAAGACCGACGAGATCCGGCGCTACTGCGAGACCGACGCGATGAACACCTACCTGCTCTGGTGCCGCTTCGAGAAGATGCGCGGTCGCCTCGACGCGACCGGCTACGCCCGGGAGATCGCCAGCGTGCGCGAACTCATCGGCGGGCAGGAGGAAGCGCACTGGCGAGAGTACCTCGGCGCCTGGCCCGTCGAAGCGTCGACCGTGCTGCCGGTCGACGTTGCGGCGGCGGTCCCGCCCGCCGCGGTGGTCGACGCGGTGGTCGACGAGCCTGCCGAGACGACCGAGCTCTACATCGACTCGTCGAGCATCCGCACGTAGTCGTCGCGCGTCGCCAGACGCGGGTTGGTCTTGTGGCAGTGGTCGGCCATCGCGCCGTCGATGATGCGGTCGTACAGCGACGGCGTCACGCCGAGCGCGGCCAGGCCCGTGGGCAGGCCGAGGCGGGCGCCGAGGCCGCGGATGGCGGCGCCGATCGCAGCGCCGGCATCGCCGCTCTCGTCCAGGCCCATGGCACGCGCCATGCGCTCCAGCCGACGCTCCTTCACGATGCTCTCGGCCGGCGCGTTGAACCGGATCACGGCCGGCAGGAACAGGGCGTTGAGGGTGCCGTGGTGCAGCTTGGGATCGGCCCCGCCCAGGCTGTGGCTCAGGCTGTGCACGCAGCCGAGGCCCTTCTGGAACGCGAGCGCGCCCTGCATGCTCGCGCTCATCATGTTGAAGCGCGCCTCGCGGTCGCTTCCGTCCGTGCTCGCGCGTTCGATGTGGCGCCAGCCGCGCTCGAGCCCGTCGAGCGCGATGCCGTCGGCGGGCGGATTCACGGCCGGCGCCATGAACGTTTCCATGCAGTGTGCGATGGCGTCCATGCCGGTCGCCGCGGTGAGCAAGGGTGGCAGGCCCAGGGTCAGCTCCGGATCGAGCAGGGCGCTCTTCGGCACCAGGTGCCAGCTGTGGAAGCCGAGCTTCCTGCCGTCGTCGACGATCACGATCGCGCCGCGCGCGACCTCGCTGCCGGTGCCGGCGGTCGTCGGCACGGCGATGAGCGGCGCGACGCGGTCGCTGATCTTCGCGCTGCCGCCTTCGATCGTCGCGTAGCTGGCCATCGGCCCGTCGTGCGTCGCGACGATGGCCACGCCCTTGGCCAGGTCGATGCTCGAGCCGCCGCCGACGGCGACGAGGCCGTCGCAGCCGTGCTCGGCATAGACCTTCGCCGCCGCGCGCACCGCCGCCTCGGTGGGATTCGAGGGCGTGCCGTCGAAAACCGCATGCGGCGCACCGCCGATGGCCGCGATGGCGCGGTCGAGCAGGCCGGCGGCGCGCACGCCGGCGTCGGTGACCATGAGCGGCTTGCGGATGCCCGTCCGCTCGAGTTCCTGGCGCAGCAGCTTCAGCGCGCCGTGCTCGAGCTGCACCTGGGTGATGTAGTTGATGAGTGCCATGACTTCAGTCTGGCACACTGCCGGCCGCCCTTGCGAGCGCCGAGCCATGCAGCTTTCCGACTTCCGTTTCCATGAGCGCCTGCGCGTGCGCTGGTCCGAGATCGACGCCCAGCAGATCGTCTTCAATGGCCACTACCTGACCTATTTCGACACCGGCATCGCCGGCTATTGGCGCGCCCTCGCCGTGCCCTACGCCGACACCATGGAGTCGCTCGGCGGCGACATGTACGTGCGCAAGGCGACGCTCGACTACCGCGGCTCGGCCCGCTACGACGACGTGCTCGAGATCGGCATGCGCTGCGCCCGCGTCGGCACCTCGTCGATGCTGTTCGAGGGCGGCGCCTTCCGCCAGGGCGAGCTGCTCGTCGGCTGCGAGCTGACCTACGTGTTCGCCGACCCGCGCCTGAAGAAGCCGTTGCCCGTGCCGGCCGAACTGCGCGCGCTGTTCGACGACTTCGAGGCCGGCCGGGCGATGGTCGACGTGCGCGTCGGCACCTGGGCCGAGCTCGGCGCGGCGGCGCGGCCCATCCGCGACCAGGTGTTCATCGCCGAGCAGCGCATCTCCGCCGACATGGAATGGGACGACGCCGATGCCGACGCGGTCCACGCCGTCGCCTTCAACCGCCTCGGCCGCGCGCTCGCCACCGGGCGCATGCTCGAGCACGTGCCCGGCGTCGCCAAGATCGGGCGCATGGCCGTCACGACGACGTCGCGGCACGGCGGCGTCGGCCGCGCCGTGCTCGACGCACTGCTCGACGCGGCCCGTCGGCGCGGCGACCGCGAGGCGGTGCTGCACGCGCAGCTCTCGGCAGCAGCGTTCTACGAACGGGCGGGCTTCGCTCGACGCGGTCCGGAGTTCGACGAGGCCGGCATCGGCCATGTCGAAATGCTGCGCGCGATCTGAAGGCGGCTCAGCCGCGGTCGGCCAGGAAGGCCTCGGCGTGCCGTTCGCCGTCGATGAACGGCACGGCGATGAGAGCGCGGTCGGCAATGACGGCCTCGAGCGCACTGCCAATGCCGTGCCCGCTTTCGGGCAGCGCGTAGCTCTCCATCCACGTCTGCACCGGGCCGCCCGGCTCGGCGCGAATCAGCAGTCGGGCGACGAGGCCCGGCGTGTCCGCACGCAGTTCCGCCTGCAGGGCGAGCACGGCCCGGCGGGCGGCCGCCGCCTGCGCCGGTGCGACCCGGTACCAGACGTAGAGCTCGCGCATCGGCAGCGACCGCCGATGTCAGGCGACGGGCTCCGCTTCGGCGGCGAAGGCGTAGGGCAAAGTCGCGCGGCGGAGCAGCGGACCCGACGGCGAGCCGAGGTGCACGCTGCCGGCGTCGAGCGCGCCGAGCCGGAGCTCGACCAAGGCGCTGGCGCCGCCGCCCGGCCGCGGCGCGGCGTTGGCGACGGTGCCTGCGGCTTCGGCATCGATGGCCACGTCCGTGCCGCCGACGAACACGTCGCTGCCCGGCTCGGGCAACTCGTCGCAGTCGAAGAGGAAAGTCCGGCGCTTGGTCGTGCCGCGGTACTGGCTGCGCGCCACGACTTCCTGGCCCGGATAGCAGCCCTTCTGGAAGTCGACGCCGCCGACGATCTCGAAGTTCACCATCTGCGGCACGAAGCGGTCGACGATCGCCGCCTCGATGGCGACGATGCCGCTCTCGACCTCGAGCCAGCGCCAGGTGTCGAAGCCGAGCGCCGCGGCGTCGGCGTCGGCGGCGGCAGCGCCGGACGGGGTGATGTGCAGCGCCCGGCGCATACCGGCCGCGTCGGGCAAACGGATGACGGCGCCGTCGGACGCGTCGCGCCGCGCCCAGACCGCCATGTCGGTGACCAGCGCGTCTGCCGACGGGCCGGCCAGGCCGCGCAACACGTGCTGCGCGCCGACGTCGCTCAGCCGGCACTTCGCGCGCAGCACGAACATCGACAGGCGTTTCAAGGTGGCCGCCAGCACGCTGGCCGGGCACATCAGCAGGAAGTCCTCGGCACCGTGGCGCCAGACGAGGAAGCTGGCCTGCAGGCGACCCTTGGCCGAGCAGAAGCCGGCCAGTCGCGCCTGTCCGGGCGGCAGGCCGGTCACGTCGTTCGTGAGCTGGCCGTGGAGGAAGGCGGCGGCATCGGCACCGCTCGCCAGGATGAGGCCGCGATCGCCGACGACGCAGGCGCCGTCGATGGGAAGAGGGGCGTGCATGCGCCATTATCATCAGCCGCCATGGCCGTGGTCCGCTCGCGCAGCGCAACCCGCCCGGCACGTTCCGGGCGATGAAGGCCCGACGCGCCGCGCTCGTCGTCGTGCTCGTCGGCGTCGTGCTGGCGGCGTCGCTGGCCGCCGTCGTCGGCCTCTGGCTGAACCGGCCCTTGTCCCTCGCCAGCACGCCGGTCGAGATCTCCATCGAGCCCGGCGCCACGCCGCGCGACATCGCCGAAGGCTGGGTGCGCGCCGGCGTGCAGGCACCGGCCTGGGCCCTGTACGAGTGGTTCCGCTGGTCGGGCAAGGCCCGCCGCATTCGCGCCGGCAGCTACGAGATCGGTGCCGGCACGACGCCGGCCGGCCTGCTCGAGAAGATGGTGCGGGGCGACGAGACGCTGGCGAGCGTGCGGCTCAACGAGGGCTGGACGTTCCGGCAGGTGCGCGCAGAACTGGCCAGGGCCGAGGCGCTCAGGCCCATGAGCGCCGGCATGTCGGACGCCGAGATCATGGCCGCGATCGGCGCGCCGGGCGTCTCGCCGGAAGGGCGCTTCCATCCCGACACCTACGCCTTCGCCAGGGGATCGAGCGACCTCGCCCTGCTCACGCGCGCCTACCGCGCCATGCAGCGCCGCCTCGCCGAGGCCTGGCAGGAGCGCGATCCGGCCACGCCGCTGCGCGATGCCGACGCCGCGCTCACGCTCGCCTCGATCGTCGAGAAGGAGACCGGCGTGGGCAGCGACCGCGGCCGCGTCGCCGGCGTGTTCGTCAACCGCATGCGCATCGGCATGCCGCTGCAGACCGACCCGACCGTGATCTTCGGCCTCGGCCCGAGCTTCGACGGCAACCTGAGAAAGCGCGACCTGCTCGCCGACACGCCCTACAACACCTACACCCGCGCCGGCCTGCCACCGTCGCCCATCGCACTTCCGGGCAAGGCGGCGCTGTTCGCCGCCGTGCGGCCCGACCCGACGAAGGCGCTGTATTTCGTGGCCCGCGGCGACGGCAGCAGCGAGTTCAGCGAAACACTCGCCGATCACAATCGCGCGGTGAACCGATACCAGCGCAAGGCGGCCGGCCAGTGAGCGGCCGATTCATCACCTTCGAAGGCATCGACGGCGCCGGCAAGTCGAGCCACATCGAGCCCCTGGCCGAGGTGCTGCGCGGGCGGGGCCAAAGCGTCGTGTGCACCCGCGAACCGGGCGGCACGGTGCTCGCCGAGCGGCTGCGCGAGCTCGTGCTGCACGAGCCGATGGGCGGCGAGACGGAGACGCTGCTGGTGTTCGCCGCCCGCCGCGACCACATCGAGCGCGTCGTCGCACCGGCGCTGGCAAGGGGCGACACGGTGCTTTGCGACCGCTTCACCGACGCCACCTTCGCCTACCAGGGCTTCGGCCGCGGTCAGCGCCTCGACGTGCTCGCCGCACTCGAGTCCTGGGTCCAAGGCGAGCTCCGGCCCGACCTCACGCTGTGGTTCGACATCGACCCGCGCGTCGCCGCCCGGCGCCGGGCCGAGGCGCGCGACGCCGACCGCTTCGAGGCCGAGGACCTGGCCTTCTTCGAGCGCGTGCGCTCCGGCTACCTCGCGCGCATGGCCGCAGCGCCGGTGCGCTTCGTCCGCATCGATGCGGCGGGCGACCGCGAGGAGGTGAGGCGCCGCGTCGGGGCCGCGGTCGGCCATGGCTGAGGCGGCGTCGGCCATGGCTGAGGCGGCGTCGGATCGGCTGCCGTGGCTCGCCGAGCCGCTGGCTCGCACCCTGGCGACGCAGACGGCGCACGCCCTGCTCGTGCACGGGCCGCGCGGCGTCGGTCAATTGGAACTGGCGCTGCTGCTGGCCCGCGCCTGGCTGTGCGAAAGCACGACGATCGCCGTGCCGCAACGACCGTGCGATTCGTGCCCTGGCTGCCACCTCGTGCGTGCTCGCGTCCACCCCGACCTGTTGGTGCTGATCCCGGCGGCACTGCGCGAATCGCTCGGCTGGTCGAGCCGCGGCGAAGGCGAGGAGGGCGGCGAGGGCGGTCAGAAAAAGCCGAGCAAGGAAATCCGGATCGATGCCGTCCGTGCCGCCGTCGAGTTCGCGACCACCACTTCGGCGCGCGGCCGCGGCAAGGTCGTCGTCGTGCATCCCGCCGAGCGCATGAACCCGGTCGCCGCCAACGCGTTTTTGAAGACGCTCGAAGAGCCGGCCGGCGATGCCCGCTTCGTGCTGTGCTCTGCCGAGGCCGACAGCCTGCTGCCGACCTTGCGCAGCCGCTGCCAGGCGGTGCCGCTCATCGTGCCGGCAGCGGCGGCGGCCGAGGCCTGGTTGGTCCGGCAGGGCGTCGTCGCGCCGGCGGTGATGCTGGCGGCCTGCGGCGGCCAGCCGGAAGAGGTGCTCGCCTGGAAGGCGCTGGGCATCGATGCGGCCGCGTGGCGCGCCTTGCCCGGCCGCGTCGACCGTGGCGAGGCCGGTGCCTTGCACGGCTGGCCGCTGAGCCTCGTCGTCGAGATCCTGCAAAAGCTCTGCCACGACGCCGCCGCGGTCGCGTGCGGCGCGCCGCCACGCTACTTTCCTGCCGATACCCTCACGACGACCGACGCCGAGCTGCCGCGTCTGCTCGCCTGGGCGGCGGAGCTGCGCCGGATGGCGGAACACGCCGAGCACCCGTGGACAGTCGATCTCAGCGTCGAGAGCCTGGTGCAGCAGGGACGGGAAGCGTTGAAAACGGCGCGCTCGCCGAGGCGCCAGGGAGCCGCTTCTCGCTAAACTGCCGGCGATGAGCGAACCCACCGCCCGCCCCGCGACCACGCTCGCCGTGCAGCCCGCCGCTCCGGCCCGGCCGAGCGTGATCCAGCTGGTGTTCCGCGAGAAGGGCGCGCTTTACGCTGCCTACATGCCCATGTTCAGCGACGGCGGCATCTTCGTTCCCACCACCCGCGACTACAAACTCGGCGACGACATCTACCTGCTCTTGTCGCTGCCGGAAGACCCGCAGCGCTATCCCGTGGCCGGCAAGGTCGGCTGGATCACGCCTGCCAACGCCTCTGGCGGGCGCACCCAGGGCGTGGGTGTGCGCTTTCCGAACGACGAGAAGAGCCGGGCACTGCGCCAGCGCGTCGAGGAAACGCTCGGCACCTCGCTGTCTTCGGCAAAGCCCACGCAAACGATCTGAGCCGGCGCCGGCGCGGCCGGCCACGGGCGACACGATGTTCGTCGATTCCCACTGCCACCTGAGCTTCCCGGAGCTGGCTGCGCGCCTGCCGGAAATTCGCGCTGCCATGACGCTGGCGCAGGTCGACCGCGCGCTCTGCATCTGCACGACGCTCGATGAATTCGAAGCCGTCCATGACCTGGCGGCGGCGCACGACAACTTCTGGTGCAGCGTCGGCGTCCATCCCGACGACGAGACGAGCCGCGAGCCCAGCGTCGAGGGCCTCGTGGCGCTCGCGGCGCGCCCGAAAGTCGTCGCGATCGGCGAAACCGGGCTCGACTACTTTCGCCTGGACGGGCGCAGCGTCGAGGCGATGGAATGGCAGCGCGAGCGGTTTCGTGTGCACATCCGGGCGGCCCGCACCGGCCGCCTGCCGCTCGTGGTCCACACCCGCAGCGCCTCGGCCGACACCATGGCCGTGCTTCGCGAGGAGGGAGGCGGCGAGGCCGGCGGCGTGTTCCATTGCTTCACCGAGACCGCCGAAGTTGCGCGCGCGGCGCTCGACCTCGGCTTCTACATCTCGTTTTCGGGCATCCTGACCTTCAAGACGGCCGCTGACCTGCGGGCGGTTGCGGCCTTCGTTCCGCTCGACCGCTGCCTGGTCGAGACCGACAGCCCGTTCCTGGCCCCGGTGCCGCACCGAGGCAAGACGAACACACCGGCCAATGTGCCGATCGTGGCGGCGCAGCTGGCGGCGATCAAGGGTTTGCCGCTTGAAGAGATCGCGCAGGCGACGAGCGCCAACTTCGAGGCACTATTTCCGAAAAGTCGGTTGTTCCACGGAGCTAACGCGACACTTGAAGATCGCTAGAAACAACGTGAGAACGTCCGTCTAAGTGATTGTCAGACAACGTTTTATTATAACGGTGGTGCGGCTGATGGACTGACCGTACCGACGGCAGCGTCGGAAGATGCCTGACAGGCGATATCTCTCCTGCCCGTCTGGCTGCCATGTCGTCGGCTTTCTACAGTGCGTTCACTGCACCGGAGAAGCTCATGGACCTGACGACCACACCTTCGAATCCGTTCGCCCTGATGACCTCGCCGGAGGCCGTGTTTGCGGCCATCGAAAGGTCGGACCGGCTGGCGCGACTCAAGAGCACGATCTGCCGCCCACTCGACAAGCCGCGGCCCGAAAAACCGATCATCGCGACGGGTGCCTTCGACGAAGCGGTCGAAGCCATGGAGGTGCCGCCGGAGTCTTCAGAAGGCTGAGCCACAGTTACTACAATGTATATTATGTCAACTTCGAGCGGCCTATGGTGTGTTACCCGCAGACCGCGCGATAGTTAGAGTGCGCCGACAACGCGGCGGCAGTCAGCTCGACGTCAGCGCGTGCGATGCCTGCCTGGCGGGCTGCGTCTTCCCATCCATCCACGGCTGAACAAACCTCTTCAACGATTTGTCTACTGCGCTCGGCGGTGAGTGCATAGAAGGCCGCTGTCGTTAGAACTGTTTCGAGACTCGGGCGGTTGTCGGCGTCGTCGATGTTCAACACGTGTTCGGCCTTGTCGATGTTGGGGTTGACGTCGAACGCCGGTGCCAGTCGCCAGCCTGCGGCGCCCAGCACGAACCCGTGGTTGCGCAGATGGTCGTCCCGGTTGCCAACCGCCACGTTGAAGGCGACGCGGCGAAACAACTGCTCCAGGTCCGCGTGCACGTGCGCACCGTCGCCCTTGGCGCGAAGGAATTGCGCCAGCTCCAGGTAGCTGGTGCCCTCGCTCTGCTCCTTGCGCAGCAACGTCATCGCTGAGGCGTAGAACCGCCGCGTACCCTTGGTCCGGTCAAAGCGCTGCACACAGTAAGTGTGGAAGTCGTTGTTCAAGCGAACGAGTTTCGCGGCCGGAACAGCCACTGCCGCTTTCTGCGCCAATCCGTGCACGACATGCTCCCATGCGCCCACGTCTCGGTCGTCGTCTCGCGCCGGGAACTTGGCAATCCACAGCGATCCGTCCGTCTCTGTGAAGTTCGCCTTCGGGCGCGCTCCACCCAGCGACGCGCCCGGCGCGACCAACACCGCCAGCCACTTGCGTAGTGCGTCCAGGCCGTCGATTCGACGGCTACTCAGCTCGTAGGCGACAGACTCCAATTCGCCCAGTGTCGTGACGGGCGGAGCGGCCATCTTCTCGTTGCCCAGGAACTCCTCGCGGCCGACAAGTCGAAAGCGCAGTGCGCCCTGCCGCGTGAAGTCCTGAACCCCGATGAGGAAGTCCCAGGCGTAAAGCGTCCGCGGCGCACGTTTTTCGTCCTTGGCTTGCAGCGCCTCGCGACGCTTCATCAGCGTCTGTCCCCAACGGTCTGGCGACGAATCTAGGAAGATGCCGAAGTTGCCCAGCTCCGGTCTCGGAAAGAACGGCGCCTCATCCAGAGACAGGTCTGGGTCGAGTGCGAACGCCCGCGCGTCTCGCAGCCACGACCGTTCATAGTGGAACCGAATCTGGCCGCGGTCATGCGCCAGAGTACCCACGGGACATGGCGGCCCTAAGTCACAATCGAGCCAGACTTCCAGGGCGTTTTCGCTCATTGCTTACCCCCTGGGTCCGCAGGTGCGCTTGCACCGTGAGGCGTGGCGACGACCGTGCGCCTGCGACGGGGGGCGGAGGCTGGGGCTTCAAGTGCCAGGTCCTGCAGTTTGCGGCCGACCTTGTCGTCTGCGGCGAGAGCCTTGAGGTCGCTCTCAAGGCCCAAAACTGCCATTACACGCAGGTATGTTCCCAACGTGGCGCCAGCGTCGCCGGCCTCGACCTTGTAGAGGGATGTCCGCGAGATGCCCGCCCGCTGAGCCACGACTGCACTGCTCAACTTGCGCCGCCTGCGGGCGAGCTTCAGCCGCTCCCCCAGATCGGAGAGCAGTCGTTGCTCCTGCGGAAACACGGTGGGCGGCTTGCGTGGCATATCGCTATTATAGACAACTCGGTATGTATTTGTCCATAATAGCGATAACGAGCGCGGTTGGTAGTGACAAGAAGGCACAACAATCTTGCCGCCGGGCACACGCCCGACCTCCCCGACTGACGCTCGGATCACACGAGGCTCAGGCGAGACCTCAGGCCTCGCGCGAAGCCCTCTTCCGCTCGTGCTCCTTGAGGTGGCGCTTGCGCACCCGGATCGACTTCGGCGTGATCTCGACCAGCTCGTCGTCGGCAATGAACTCCACTGCGTACTCGAGCGTGAGCTGGATCGGCGGCGTGATCTTGATCGCGTCTTCCTTGCCGGAGACGCGGAAGTTGGTGAGCTGCTTGCCGCGCACCGCGTTGACGACCAGGTCGTTGTCGCGCGAGTGGATGCCGATGACCATGCCTTCGTACAGCGGGTCGCCCGCCTTCACGAACATGCGGCCGCGATCGTCGAGCTTGCCGAGCGAATACGTCACCGCCTCGCCGTCGTCCTGGCTGATCAGCACGCCTTGCTTCCTGCCTTCGATCTCGCCCTTGTAAGGCTCGTAGCTGTCGAAGATGTTGCTGATGAGGCCGGTACCGCGGGTCAGGTTCAGAAATTCGTTCTGGAAGCCGATGAGACCACGCGCCGGAATGCGGTAGTCGAGTCGCACGCGGCCCATGCCGTCGGGCTCCATGTTCACCAGCTCGGCCTTTCGTTCGCCGAGGGCCTGCATGACGGCGCCCTGGTGCTGGTCTTCCACATCGGCGGTCACGAACTCGATCGGCTCGGTGCGTGCGCCGTCCTGCTCGTGGAAGACGACGCGTGGCTTGGAGACGGCGAGCTCGTAGCCTTCCCGGCGCATGTTCTCGAGCAAGATGGTCAGGTGCAGCTCGCCCCGGCCCATCACCTCGAAGATGCCGTCTTCGTCGGTGTCCTTCACCTTCAGCGCCACGTTCGACTGCAGCTCGCGGTCGAGACGATCACGGATCTGCCGGCTGGTGATGAACTTGCCCTCGCGGCCGGCCAGCGGCGAGTTGTTGACACAGAAGTTCATGGTCAGCGTCGGCTCGTCGACCATCAGCATCGGCAACGGCTGGGGCTCCTCGATGCTGGTGATCGTGACGCCCACGCCGACGCCTTCGATGCCGTTGATGAGGACGATGTCCCCCGGGCCGGCTTCGGTCGCCTGCTGGCGCTCCAGGCCTTCGAACTTGAGCACCTGGTTGACGCGGGCACGGACCGGCGTCGAGTCGGGGCCGGAGTAGACGGCGACGTCCTGCATCGGCTTCAGCGTGCCCTGGTTGATGCGGCCGATGCCGATCCGGCCGACGTACGTCGAGTAGTCGAGCGAGCAGATCTGCAGCTGCAGCGGCGCGTCGGGCAAGCCCTGGTGCGCCGGCACGTGCCGGAGGATGGCGTCGAACAGCGGCGCCAGGTCGACTCCGGTTTCGCCCTTGGCGAGCGTCGCCCAGCCGTTCAGTCCCGACGCGAAGATGACCGGAAAGTCGAGCTGCTCTTCGGTGGCGCCGAGCTTGTCGAACAGGTCGAAGGTGGCGTTGATCACGTAGTCTTCGCGCGCCCCCGGCCGGTCGACCTTGTTCACCACGACGATGGGCTTGAGGCCGAGTGCGAGCGCCTTCCTGGTGACGAAGCGCGTCTGCGGCATCGGGCCCTCGACGGCGTCGACCAGCAGCAGCACCGAGTCGACCATCGACAGCACGCGCT